>NZ_JARESS010000109.1:0-10474 GCF_046027915.1 Paraburkholderia sp. RL17-347-BIC-D | reverse complement strand
AGAACGATTTTATCGACCACTTCGTCAGATTTGCTCAGCACGAAAACGGGCATGTCGTAGCCGGCTTGTCGCAAGCGCCGCAGCGCGTCGCGTTCGCCCTGCATCGGTGCTTCGGCGCGTATGAGAATCGCCGACGGGCATTCGAGCTCCACCCGGTTCATCAATTGCGCCGCGCTATACAGCACCGACATCGCGATCTGGCTCATTTGAAGCTGCGCGCGCAATTGATCCCGGACAGTCTGGTCCGGCTCAACGACAAGAAGACTGATAGTCATGAACCTGTTTCCTCTCAACTGAAATCGACGGACGCGCTGTTTGCGGCGCTTGCATCGAGAATGCCCGGACGTCGCGCGCGCCGTGAAGCCGATGCCTCGATGATGAGTCGATGATAGGGAGGAAAGGCGCAGCAATGATGGTGAAATTAAGGACATTGTGTGGACGCGTGTGAAGGATGGCTGAGAGAGGGAAAGGGATGGAAATAAGCGAACGCTCATCCTCGAATAAGCCGTAAATCCGCCCCCTCTGGGATCTGGCGGTGGATCACTCGCTGAATGTCGAAGCGGCGGGCACCGATCCCGAGCTGATGGCTAAGAACATGGCGATCGAGAAGAGCAAAAACGCGGAGCGCTTCGAGTTTCTGGCGTGGTGTAAGCAGGCTTTCACCAATCTCGACGTGCTGATGCCCGGCAACGGCATCCTTCACCAGGTCAACATCGAGCATCTGTCGCCCGTCAGATATCCGGACGCGGTATGAGCCGACGTTTGAAACTTTCAAACGCTGCGCCATTCGAAACGGCGCTCACCCGTCAGAGCAGGCGACAAAGGCCGTGAGCGTCGACCATAACTATGGCGTTATTCAGCGGGTTTGCAGAACAGGACTTCACATCCGGGCATCGCGTCCTTGAAGCAGATCGACATGCCGTGCATGCCGGCGACTGCCAGCACAAGGCTCAGGCCGAGCCCGCTGCCGGGCGTGTGACGGCTCGCCTCACCGCGATAAAAGCGCCGCAGCACGGCTTGCTGTTCGGCGGGCGCAATGCCCGGCCCGTCGTCCGAAACGGTGACGCCCGCACCGGTCTTGTCGCGGAACACGGTGATCCGCACATGGCCGCCATGCGGCGCGAATTTGATGGCGTTTTCCACCAGATTCGCCAGCGCCTCGAACAGCAGGTTCGGATCACCCTGGATGTCGAGCGGCCCCGATACCGTTCGCTGCAGTTCGAAAGCGATCTGCTTGTCCTCGGCAGTCGGATCGTAGAACTCGAACACATCATCGGCAACGGCAGCCAGATCGACCGTTGTGAATCCCGCGCGGCGCACGCCGCTTTCGATTTCCGAAATGCGCAGCAGCGCGTTGAAGGTACGCAGCAACCCACTGGTTTCGACGATGGTTTCATCGATTGCCGCACGATACTCCGCTTCAGTTTTGGCGCGGCGCTGCGCACGTTCGAGTCCTCCGAGCATCCGTGTAAGCGGCGTGCGCAGATCGTGCGCAATCGCATCGCACACGCCCTTGACCTCCTGCATCAGCCGCTCGATCTCGTCGAGCATGCCATTTACGACGCCGACGAGACGATCGACGTCGTCGCGTTTCGAATGCACCGGCAGACGCCTGCTGAGATTGCCGGCGACGATTTCCTCGATCGAGGCGGTCACCGCGTCGAGCCGCCGCATTGCCGAAATACCGATCAGGCTCGCCCCGACCAGGCCGATCACGAGCGTGATCATGGCGGTGGAAAGCAGTGCGTGCAACAGCTCTTCGTCGAAGTGGTCGAGCTCGCGGGTGTTCTGGCATTGCAACGCAATGCGGCTATCCGGCACCCGCGCGGCGATGCATCGGCCGGGCGGGTGGCCGGGCAGCTCCGCGAGCCGCATGGAAAACGGTCTGTCGAAGACCGGAATAGCCGGTTGATCGCCCGCGTAGCCGCCGGCAAGATGTTTGCCGGTAGCGTCGAACAGGCCGAACGGACGCTGACGGCGCGGATCGAACTGATTTTGATGTTCGAATCGCGCGACCAGTTCGTCCGGCTCTTCGCGTTGCAACTGTGCGTGCTCGCGAATCAGCCAGTCGTCGATGCGCTCCTGTTCGAAGCCGGTGATCTCGCGATACAGGTAGCCGAATAGAAGTATCGCGATGACGCCGAACAGCATCAGGAACAGCGTGGCGAGGCGAAAACCGGTGGTGCGGTGCAGGTCAATCAGGCGCATGGAGCATGTACCCCGAACCGCGCACGGTATCGATCATCGGAGCCGTCCCGTCCGGGTCCAGCTTCTTTCTCAGGCGGCTGATGTGCACGTCGATCACATTGGTCCTCTCGTCCAGCCGGTAATCCCATACCGCTTCGAACAGCATCGTGCGGCTCACCACCTGGCCCTCATGCTGCATCAGGTATTCAAGCAACCGGTATTCGCGCGGCAAGAGCGGCACCGGACGGCCGGCGCAGCTCACTTCGCGCTTGAGCGGGTCGAGACGCAACGGGCCGACCTGGTATTCCTGCACACCGGGCGCGGCTTCGCGCCGTCGCATCAGCGCGTCGAGCCGCGCGGTCAGTTCGATGAATTCGAACGGCTTGGTCAGATAATCGTCGCCGCCGGCGCGCAAACCGCGTACGCGCTCGTCGACCGCGGACAGGGCGCTCAGAATCAACACCGGCGTGAGCACGCCGGCGCTGCGCAACGCCGCCAGCATGCCAAGCCCTTCGAGGCCGCCTGGCAACATGCGGTCGAGCACGATGGCGTCGTAACTGTTGGCGACCGCGAGCATCAAACCGTCGCGGCCCGTGCTCGCGGCTTGCACCTTGCAGCCGTGATCGGTGAGCGCTTCAACGATCTCCGCGAGGGTTTGCCCGTCGTCTTCGACGACCAATACGTTCGACATGCGCTTTTTTCCAGAAGTGAGCGGGCGGCGAGCCTGTGCGAGCCGGCCATATACACTACGCTCGTACCTACGATGCACTAAAGTATGCCGCGCGAAACTGCACAGGCGTTTCGCGCCAACATTAAAAAATTTTAATGTAAGCCATTATCAACCTGTTTAGCGCATGCGAATCCTGCTGGTCGAAGACGATACGCGCGCCAGCCAGTTTCTGGCGCGCGGCTTGAGCGAGAGCGGCCTCATTGTCGACACCGTGGCCGACGGTGCGACCGGGCTCGCCTATGCGCGCGAGGGCATTTACGACGTGATCGTGACCGATCGTCTCCTGCCGGCGCTCAACGGCATGGCCCTCGTGCAGCAATTGCGCGCCGGTGGCGATACCACGCCGGTGCTGATGCTGTCCGCGGTTGGTGGGCTGAACGAACGCGTGGAGGGCATCCGCGCCGGTTGCGACGATTACCTCGTGAAGCCGTACGCCTTCGTCGAAGTGCTGGCGAGAATCGAGGCGCTCGCGCGGCGCGCGGATCGTAGCCGGATGAGCGAACGGCTCGAATGCGCGGATCTGGTGCTCGACACGCGGGCACGAACCGCGACGCGCGGCGGCCGCGATCTGCGCCTGCAGCATCGGGAGTTTCTGTTGCTCGAATGCCTGGCGCGTCGCGAAGCCCAGGTCGTGACGCGCAGCATGCTGCTCGAGGCGGCGTGGAATTACGATTTTGAACCGCGCGGCAATATCATCGATATGCACGTGCATCGGCTGCGGGCGAAGGTGGATCGCGATTTTCCGGTGGCGCTGATTCATACCGTGGTGGGTGCGGGTTACGTGTTGAACCCGGCACCGTAGGCGCCTTTGGGCGACATGGATGGCCTCGTGCACGCGCGCTCCAACCGCGTATTGCGGCGCATTAAATTTTTTTAATTATTGGGCGAAAGCGCCGAAAGGACCCGCTGACTAATCTGGCGACATTGCCATGTTGCCGGAGCGTTCTCCAATGTCAGGGCTGTCCCCTTCGGCGCCGTTCTTGCGCGTCGCCAGTCCTCGTGCGCCTCATCTGACGCTCCGCGCTGCCGTATGCGGCGCAGTCTGCGCGCTGGGTGTCGTGGCTCTAGTCGGGTGCTCGCTCGTGCCGGCCTATCAGCGGCCCAGTGCGCCGCTCGCGCAGCACTTTGACGGTGCGGCGAGTGCGCCGCTCGCCGATGCCGTTCCGGTCAAAAGTGGCTGGTGGCGCGAATATCACGACCCCGCTCTCGATGCGCTGATCGATCGCAGTCTGCGCAACAACTTCACGCTGGCTTCGGCGATTGCGAGCGTCGAACAGGCGCGCGGCAACGCCGAGAAAGCCGGCGCGCCGCAGTATCCCTCGCTATCGGTCGGCGCTACCTTCGACCGCGCTCACCAGGGGCGCGGCTCGACCACCAAAACCCAGAGCCTGTTTGCCGAAGCCAGTTACGAGGTCGACTTCTGGGGCTTTAACGCCGCCAACGCCGGCGCGGCGGACCTGCTCGCGCGCGCGTCCGGGTTCGATCGCGATACGGTGGCGTTGACGCTGACCGCGTCGGTGGCGGACACGTATTTCCAGGTGCAGAGCCTGCGCCGCCGTCTGGCGATCGCACGGTCCATCTCGGACGATGCTGCACATATTTTGCAGTTACTGCTCGCGCAACAGGAGGCGGGCGTCGCGACCGAGCTGCAGGTGCAGCAGCAGCGCAATGCGCTCGCCACCTTCCAGGCGGCGGTGCCGGCGTTGCAGCAGCAACTGGACACCAACATTCATGCGCTCGCCGTGCTGGTGGGTACCGCGCCCGAGCAGTTCACGGTCGACGACACCGCGCTCGCCGGTATCGCCATTCCCCAGCCGCGTCCGGATCTGCCGGCCAGCCTGCTGGAAACACGCCCCGATATCCGCTCGAAGGAAGCGCAGTTGCAGTCGGCTAACGAGAGCGTCGGCGCGGCGCGCGCGGCCTTCCTGCCGAACATCGTGCTGACGGCCGACGGTGGGCTCAGCAGCAAGTCCCTTTCGCATTTCCTGTCGAGTCCGTTTGCGAGCGTCGCCACGTCGCTGGCCGCGCCGCTGTTGGACGGCGGCGCGCTGCGTGGTCAGTTGCACGCAAGCCAGGCCGCCGAAGCAAAGGGCGTCGCCGATTACCGGCAGGCCGTGGTGACTGCGCTGCAGGACGTCGAGGATTCGCTCTCGGCGGCGCAACAGCAGCAGCTCGCGGAGGCCGCCGACCAGACCGCCGCCGACGCTGCCCGCAAAGCCGCCAGGCTCGCGCAAGCCCAATACGAGCTCGGCACCGTCGACTTTCTGACCGTACTCGACGCCCAACGCACGCTCTATCAAGCGGAAGACACGCTGGTGCAGGCGCGGCTCGCGCGCCTTCAAGCGTCGGTGAGCCTGTTTCGCGCGTTCGGCGGCGGCTTCGGCGTGACCGATAGCAGCACCGCTTCCACTTCTACGCCTTCCCGCTCATGAACCCTGCTGATAGTCCGAATTACGAGACGCCCCGCGCGCGCCGTCGCGCGCCGCTCGTGGTGGCATTCGCTGTCCTTGTCGTGATTCTTGTCGCGTGGTTATGGCCGAGGCATCCGGCCGTGAAGCCCGCGGCTGCGGTGCCGGTCAACGCCGGCCATCCGGTGAACCGCGATTTTCCGATTCGCGTGGCTGCGGTGGGTACGGTCCTCGCGCTCAATACGGTGGACGTCAAAGTGCGTGTGGATGGTCAGTTGCAGCGCGTGGCCTTCACTGAAGGGCAGGATGTGAAGGCAGGGCAGTTGCTCGCCCAACTCGACCAGGGCCCGCTCACCGCGCAATTGCATCAAGCGGAAGCAGCGCAACGCAAGGACCAGGCATCGCTCGATAACGCGAAGCTCGATCTCGCACGCTACTCGAAACTGGTCGGTATCGGTGCGGCGACCACCCAGGCCGTGGACACGGCGAAGGCGCAAGTCGAAGCCCTCGCCGCCACTGTCGCGGAAGACGCAGCGCTGGTGCAGAGCGACCGCCTGCAACTGAGCTTCACCACACTCTTCGCGCCGTTCACCGGCCGTGTGGGTGCGCGCGAGGCCGACATCGGTGCGATCGTGCATCCCACCGACACGACCGGCATCGTCACCGTTACGCAGATGGAGCCGATCACCGTGCTGTTCTCCGTGCCGCAAGACGTGCTGCCCGACTTGCTCGCCAATCAGGCGGCCGCGCCTTTGGCGGTGAACGTCACCACGCGTTCCGGCAGCACAGCGCTTGCCGACGGCACGCTCGTGTTTATCGACAGTACGGTCGATCCCACCACCGGTCAGATCAAACTCAAGGCCTCTTTCGCCAACAGGGACCGCAAGCTGTGGCCGGGCGAGCTGGTGAATGCGCGCGTGCTGTTGCGCACCGATACGCAGCGGCTCGCCGTGCCGAGCCGCGCGGTGGTGAACACGCAGAACGGCACGCAGCTCTATGTGATCAACGCGGATGGCACGGCGCAGATGCGTCCGGTGCAAACGGGCGTGACTGTCGATGGAATGACGGAAATTCGCAGCGGCGTTGCGGCCGCGGACCTCGTTGTGTTTGATGGACAAAGCCGCTTGAACCCAGGCGTGCGCGTGACGGCGACCACGGTTCCGGCGGTGGCCCAGGCACAGGTCAACGCAGACGCGGCGGGCAGCCAGGCCAACCAGGACAATCCGTCATGAGCCTGATGGAACGGTTCATCAAACGGCGCATTGCGACCAGTTTTCTTGCTATCGCGGTGCTGCTGGCGGGCGCGGTGGCGTATTTCCTGCTGCCGGTCGCACCTTTGCCACAAGTCGACTTTCCGACCATTCAGGTCGTGGCGAAGTTGCCGGGCGCGAGTGCGGAGACCATGGCGACGTCGGTGGCGACGCCTCTCGAGCGGCAACTCTCGTTGATTGCTGGCATCACGCAGATGACGTCGTCGAGCTCGCTGGGCACGACCAACATCGCGGTGCAATTCGACTTGTCGCGCGATATCAACGGCGCGGCGCAGGACGTACAAACGGCGATCAACGCGGCCGGCGGTACCCTGCCGAAGAATCTGCCGAATCCGCCAACCTATGAAAAGGTCAACCCGGCCGACTTCACCTTGCTTTCACTCGCGCTGACGTCGCCATCGCTCACGCTCACGCAACTGGACAGCTACGCCGAAGACTATCTGGCGCAGCAGATCTCGCAGATGCCAGGCGTCGGGCTCGTCGATTTCCACGGCCAGCAACGGCCTGCCGTGCGTATTCAGCTCGATCCCGACAAGCTCACCGCACGCGGTCTCACGCTGGAAGACGTGCGCTCGATAGTCGGCTTGCAGACCGTGAATGCGCCGAAGGGCAGCCTGAACGGCCCGGACCGCTCGGTGATTTTCAATGCCACCGATCAGATCACGACCGCCTCGGCGTATCGCGATCTGGTGGTCGCGTACAAGAACGGCGCGCCGATTCGCGTTGCCGATCTCGGCACTGTTCTGAACGCCGCTGAAGACGACCAGCAGGCCGCATGGCTTCAACGCGAACGCGCGATCATCCTCGATATTCACAAGCAGCCTGGCTACAACGTCGTGCAGACGATCGCCAACATCAGGGCCAGGTTACCCGCGCTCGAAGCGACGCTGCCGGCGGCTGCGCATCTGCACGTAGTGGGCGATCGCACGCAGACCATCAACGCATCGGTGCACGACGTACAATTCACACTGATGCTGACAATCGCGCTCGTCGTGATGGTCATCTTCTCGTTTCTGCGCAACGTATGGGCAACGATCATTCCCAGCCTGACGATTCCTTTGTCGCTGGTCGCTACATTCGGCGTGATGTATCTGCTCGGCTATAGCCTCGACAATCTTTCGCTGATGGGGTTGACCATCGCGGTGGGTTTCGTGGTGGACGACGCGATTGTCGTGATCGAAAACGTGATGCGGCATGTCGAAGAAGGCGTGCCGCGCATGAAAGCCGCGCTGCTCGGTGCAATGGAGGTGCGCTTCACCATTATCTCGATGACGATCTCGCTGATCGCGGTGTTCATTCCGATCCTGCTGATGGGCGGTATTGTCGGACGCCTGTTCCGCGAGTTCGCGGTGACGGTGAGCGCGGCGATCCTGATGTCGGCGGTGGTATCGCTGACCGTCACGCCGATGCTATGCGGCTGGCTGATACGTTTGCCTGAGCCGGATGAAGCAGGGCGCATGCGCAAGCTCGAGGCGTGGCTCGAAAGAGGCTTCATCGCGGTGGAGCGCCGTTACGAGTGGGGTCTCGATTGGGTGTTGGATCGGGCGAAACTGATGCTTGGCGTTACGATCGCAACGATCGTCGCGACAGGTGCGCTGTTCGCCGTGATCCCGAAGGGCTTCTTCCCGCAGGAAGACTCCGGGTTGATCATGGGTGTCGCGCAGGCCGCGCCGGACATCTCCCCGCGCGCGATGTCTCTGAAAATGCAGCAACTGGGCAATATCATCGAAGCCGATCCCGCGGTCGATAACGTTTACTACTGGATGGGCGCCAATCCGACCGTTAGCCAGGGCCGCGTGATGATCAACCTGAAGGCGTTCGGTCAGCGCGAGGACAGCGCCGCGCAGGTGCTCAATCGTCTGAAGCCTCAGTTAGCGAAGGTGATGGGCATTTCCTTGTCGATGCAGGTCCGACAGGATATTCAGGTAGGTGGCCGTATCAGCGCCGCGCAGTATCAGTACACGCTGCAGGACCCCGATATCAATGAACTTAATCATTGGGCGGGCGTACTAACCGACAAGCTGTCGAAACTCCCGCAACTCGCCGACGTCACTTCGGATCAGCAAGCGGCAGCCACCAGCGCCACGCTCGTGATCGACCGCAGCACAGCTTCGCGTTTCGGTATTACTGCTCAAGCCATCGACGACACATTATACGACGCGTTCGGTCAACGGCAGATCGCGACGCTGTTCACGCAGCTGAATCAATACCACGTCGTGGAGGAGGTCGATCCGGGTTTCCAGTTGACCACCGACGCGCTCGCGCACCTCTACGTGCGTTCGCCGCTGACGAATGAACTGGTGCCGCTCAACACGCTGGCGAAGATCGAAAACAATGTGTCGCCGATTTCGGTGAATCACCAGGGGTTGTTCCCGGCTGTGACGATCTCGTTCAATCTGGCGCCGGGGCAATCGCTCGGTAACGTCGCGACGGCAATTCACCAGGCCGAAGTCGCCGCAGGCAAACCCGACAGTTTGACGGGCTCGTTCCAGGGTACGGCGCAGGCGTTTCAGGCGTCGCTTTCCAGCGAACCGTATCTGATCGCCGCGGCACTCGTCGTGGTGTATCTGATTCTCGGCATCCTGTACGAAAGCGCAATTCATCCGCTCACCATCATTTCGACGCTGCCCTCGGCGGGAGTCGGGGCATTGCTTGTGTTGATGCTGTGCGGCCAGGATCTCTCCATCATGGGGATGATCGGTATCATCCTGCTGATCGGTATCGTGAAGAAAAACGCCATCATGATGATCGATTTCGCACTCGTGGCCGAGCGTGAACAAGGCTTATCGCCGCGCGAAGCCATACGTCAGGCATGCGTGCTGCGCTTCCGGCCGATCATGATGACGACGCTGGCCGCGCTGTTTGGCGCGTTGCCGCTCGCGCTTGGGTCTGGTGCGGGCGCGGAATTGCGTGTTCCGCTCGGTATCGCGATTGTCGGCGGCCTGATCGTTTCGCAGATGCTGACGCTCTTCACGACGCCGGTGGTGCACCTGTGGTTCGACCGTCTGTCGCATTGGCTGGCGGGGCATCGAGCGAAAGATGGCATGGTCGAGCGCGAACCGGTGGGTTGATCGCTGGCCGCACGCAACCTCGGCGTGCTCAGTATGCCTGGCGTGTCATGTCGGCACGCATTCAAATTCTGAGGGACCGCCGCCGATCCGGCGCGGCGGCCCACTCCTTCAAGCTTAATCTCCCCGGGTGCCTTAGCCCGCCTTGGCTGCGGCCTCCCTGGCGAGCAGGCGTTGCGCCTGCTGATCGCCCTTTCCTGCTTCCTGCGCGGTTTGAACCGACGTCTCGGTCGCTTCCGCCATCAAAGCGCGCGCCGCGCTGCTGATGTTGACCGTATACGACGACGTGGACGTGCTGGTGCTCGACCCCGTAGCCGACGAAGCGCTTGTGCTCGATGCCGGCGCCGTCGACGCTGAACTCGAAGTCGACGCCGTGGACGAAGGTGCTGTTTGTACGACGCTTTGACCGATTGCCTGAATGGACATCCCAATCTCCCATAGAAAAACGTGTGTACTGCGTTCTGTCTATCGGCCTGCATTCGGTGTGCTTGAGCAGTATATTTTTTCGAAGTTTTTATCTTCTTAAGGATCCCCTAAGGAGAATTAAGAAAAGGCCAAATGAGAGTGTTGACAGGATGAATCCGTTTGCCAGAGCGTCCTTTTCTTAAGGTTAGCATAAGGTTTCTCCTCGCATTGAGAGCCGTCACCATTCAGTCACCCGCGCGTGTTTCTATCTATTACGTTTGATTACCGGCTACCTCGCAAATGTCGGTGCCCCTGCCTTCCCACCCCGCATACCTGTTTCAGGAGACGAACATGCCCAGCACTCGATCTGGTTACGCAGTAAGCCGCATTTTTGGTCGCACCGCA
>NZ_JARESS010000108.1:0-10580 GCF_046027915.1 Paraburkholderia sp. RL17-347-BIC-D | reverse complement strand
GGTCTTCTCGGTGCTCGATCCGACCACGACCTACTCGTTGCCGCCGCGACAGATTGCCAACGGTGTCGTCGATGCGTTCGTTCATATCGTCGAGCAGTATCTGACCTACCCGGTGGACGCCAGGGTACAGGACCGTTTCGCCGAAGGCCTGCTGATTACGCTGACTGAAGTCGGCCCGCAAGCGCTTGCCGAGCCGCACAACTATGCGGTGCGAGCCAACCTGATGTGGACGGCAACGCTGGCTTTGAACGGTCTGATCGGCGCCGGCGTGCCGCAGGACTGGGCGACCCACATGCTCGGCCACGAGATCACGGCGCTGCACGGGCTCGATCACGCACAGACGCTCGCCATCGTGCTGCCTGCCATGCTGAGCGTGCGCCGCGAGTCGAAACGCGGGAAGTTGCTGCAGTACGCCGAACGAGTCTGGAACATCACTGAAGGCAGCGAGGACGAGCGTATCAGTGCGGCGATCACGGCGACGCGTGTGTTCTTCGAACGCATGTCGGTGGGAACCCGCTTGCGCGACTATCAGATCAGCGGCCAGTCGATCGGCAGGCTGATCACGAAACTCGAAGAGCACGGGATGACGGCATTGGGCGAACACGGCGACGTGACGCTCGACGTGAGCCGTCAGGTCTATCAATTCGCAGTCTGAACAGGCCCGCCTTCGCGCGGCCGATCATTTGGAATGGCATTATGAAAATTGGATTTGTAGGACTTGGCTCGATGGGCGCAGCGATCGCGAAGAACCTGATCGACGCCGGGCACGACGTGCAGGTTTTCAATCGTAGTCCAGCCCGCGCCGAACCGTTGCGCGAAGCGGGGGCGAGTGTCGCGTCGAGTCCCGCGCAGGCGGCGCTGGGGGCCGACGTAGTCTTCACGATGGTGGCCGACGATTCCGCGCACGCAGCGGTCACGTTCGGCGAGGCGGGCATCGCCACCGCACTGAAGCCGGGTGCGCTGCACATCTCGATGAGCACGATCAGTGTCGCCGCCGCGCAGGATCACGCTGCGAAGTACCGTGAAGCGGGTCTTGCCTTCGTGTCCGCGCCGGTGTTCGGCCGGCCCGATGCCGCGGCGGCGCGCAAGCTGTTCATCATGGCGGCCGGCGCGCACGAGCACCTCAAGGTTGCCGTGCCGCTTCTCGAAACGCTTGGGCAGTCGGTCGGCATTGTCGGCGAGGATCCTTCGCAGGCGAACCTGGTGAAGCTGATCGGCAATTTCATGCTGTCCGTGATCATCGAAACGCTGGGCGAAGCCTGTGCCGTAGCGGGCAAGGCCGGCATCGATCCGATGCGTCTGGTCGAGCTGCTGACGAGTGCAAACTTCAATGCGCCGCCATACAAGATCTACGGCCCGCTGATTGCGTCGCAGCAATTCCAGCCGCCTGGCTTCTCGTTGCCGCTCGGCCAGAAGGACAACCGCCTGATGCTGGCAGCCGCTGAGGCACTGGGCGTTCCGTTGCCGCTGGCAAGCCTCGTCCACGACCGGTTCCTGACGTTGCGCTCGCAAGGGCTCGGCGCTGAACATGACTGGTCGGCGGTGGCACTTTGTGCGCTGTCCGATGCCGGCTTGAGCAACGCGCTTCACGGCGGCTGAGCGCAATGGGCACAATGCCGCTCGCCAGGAGCGGCATTTCACATGCCGACCAGCGCGCGAGTGGGGATGTCGAGCACGAGCGGATCCAACGTGCTATCCCAGGCTCAGCTGCGGCCCATATTCGGCTCCGCCGTCGTGGTCGCGCGGTTTCGAGCCTGACACCTCGCACGACCTGTATCAGAGAGTGGTCAGTGGCGATCTCGATGCCGCGGTCGTCACACGGCCACCATTCAATCTGCCGAAAAGTTGCGACTGGCACACGTTCAGGGAAGAGCCGCTCGTGCTCCTGAGCCTGCCGCGATGAAGGTGACGGATCCGCACGTCACATTGCAGACGGAACCGTTTCTCCGTTACGACCGCAATGTTGTCGGTGGGCAACTCGCCGAGAGCTACCTTCGGCAACATTGCATTACGCCGCATCAACGCTGCGAGCTCGACGGGCTCGGTGCGGCTCCGGTTGATCCAGGCTTTCTTGCAAGTGGCCTCGGAATTCGATTGTGGCTAAGCGGCACAGTGCCGTTGCAAATTTATCGTAAATGCAGCCTCACCGATATCGCTATAGAATTGACGCGACCCAACCGTGAATGTCGATGATTCGCGAGTCAGCAGGGCCGTTTCGCAACTCTCTAGTCGATACACTTTCAATGTCCCATAGCACTCGCCGGCCCACGGGCCGCGTTTCTTTTGGTCGGCGTCACCTGAGCAAGGAGATGCTGCTCCCAATGACGAGGCGAGCTGCCTCTGATATCTCGCTCGCAAATCACCTTGCGCTTGCGGTCTGCCGCAAAGGGCAAGGAAACGCTCATCTGATCAGTGAGCTGAACAGAGCCGTCTATCTGACGTACTACTTACAAGAGGCCGGATTCGGTAATGCATCTGTCGATTTGTATCGGCGTGCCGAGGCCGCATTGGATCAAGCTGCTGGCAGGGCACAGTGTGACGGCGTGTGGCAAGTCAGTGCGGAGGTCGCGAGTATGCTTGAGGAAATTCTCGCCATTCACGATCAGCAACTGACGGCGGCTGCGACCAGACACGTGATCGGGGCCAAAGCGCGGTTTGCCAGGTTGAACAGAAGCAACCACCGTTCGCCGGTTTCGCAAGACGCACGGCCAACTGATCGCCGCGACGACTCCGGGTTCAACGTTTCCGCGACCGCCAACAGGTTGCAATAGTCCGGACAGGGAACGCGCTCCGAAGTAGCCAACAATTCGGGGCTGCCGTTCCCGCGCCGTGTAGCGGCGGTCAATTCGCGCTGGGTGCCGTTGCCGCTGCTGTAGCGACGAGTGCCGGCGCCGCAGCCGCTTGAGCCAGTTCGTCGCTTGACCATCCACCGCCGAGCGCATGCAGGAGTTGCACGTTCGCACTCAACTGGCGCGTCTGGATATCGAGCACGCTGCGTTGCGCTTCGAGTGCGACCGTCTGTGCCTGCACGACATCGAGGTAGCCCACCACGCCCTGGCGATATTGACGCAACGCGAGGTCGACCGAGTACTGCGCGGCGTTGGCTGCGTCCCGTTGCTCACCCAACGCAGTGCCGAGATACGACAGCAGGGCAAGGTTGTCTTCAACCTGCTGGAATGCAGACAGTACTACGCCGCGGTAGCGTTCTCCCGCTTCTTCGGTTGCCGCCTTGGCGGAATCGAGTTGCGCACGACGGTACCCGCCGTCGAACACGTACTGCACGAGCTGCGGGCCGACCGCCCAGAACAGATTGGGCGCGCTAACGAGGCCGGCGTAGGCTGCGCTTTGCACACCGCCCTGCAAGCTCAGCATGATGTCCGGGAAGTAGGCCGCCCGCGCGACGCCAATCTTTGCGTTGGCCTCGGCCACCCGGCGTTCCGCCGCAGCGACGTCGGGCCGGCGTTGCAGCAGCGTCGACGGCAGGCCGGTGGGAATCGCCGGCAACGCGATGGCGGCGGTCTGGGGCGGCAGGCTGAATTCGGACGCAGAGGTTCCGACCAGGACCGCGATCGCGTGTTCAAGCAGAGCCCGTTGCGCCAGGTTCTGCGACAGCTGCGACTTCGCTGACGAAAGTTGCGTTTGCGCTCGGGAAACATCGAGGCCCGACACGATCCCACTGTTATGCAAAGTTTGCGTGAGTTGTAGCGCCTTCGTATACGCCACGACAGTTTCGTTCAACAGCTCGGTTTGCTGGTCGAGGCCGCGCAAGCGGAGGCAACTGTCCGCGAGTTCGACCTGCAGGCTCAGCCTGACCGAGGCCAGATCGGCCTGGGTCGCCTGCGCCTCGTCCTTGCCGGCCACCACGGAGTCGCGCACACGCCCCCAAAGGTCGAGGTCATAGTTGATTTCGCCGCCAAGCGTGACGGAGTTGTAGTCGTTCGGGCCGCCCACGCGCAACGGCCGGTTGTCGGACTGGCGCTCACGCAGCGGCACGGCGCTCACACTGACCGACGGGTACAGTCCCGACTCGACCTGCGCCACGAAAGCCTGCGCTTGCTCATAGTGTGCGTACGCCGCGCGCAAGTCGGTGTTGTTGGCCAGCAGACGCGCTTCGAGATCGTCGAGTTGCGCGTCGCCATACATCTTCCACCAGCCGTTGCGGTCTATCCGGTCGGCGGGCTGTGCCGTGGTCCACGGGCCGACCGTCTTGTATTGCGCCGCGATCGGCGTCGGCGGGACGTGATATTGCGGCGCGAACGAGCAGGCGCAGAGCGCGACGACGCTCGCGAGAAGCGCCGGAAGTCCATACTTAACCATGTGCAGCTGCCTTCTTGTCGGTCGCCGTCGCCACCTCCACGCTGTCGCCGTCGGCGAGTCCGTCGGGCGGTGTATCGATCACGCGATCGGTTGCGGCGAGCCCTGAGCCGATCTCCACCGAGTCGCCCAGGTCGCGATTGATCTTCACCTGTTTGAACAGCACGTGACCGTTCGCGCCAAGCGTGGCGACCACGACGCCGCGGCTATCGAAGACGAGCGCGCTGGCCGGTACACGGACCGAATCGGCGGAGGCGGGCAACGAGAATTTCAGGCTGGCGAAGCCGCCCGGCAGCAGCTTGCCGTTGGCGTTGTCGACCAGTAGTTGAACCAGCGTCGTTCCCGAACTCGAATTGACCGAGTCTGCCGCCGCTACCACGCGCGCGGTGAACTGCTGGTCGGGATACTCCGGGACGGTCAGGTTGGCGGTCGTGCCGTCGTGTATCGCCGGTGCGTAGTTCTGCGGCACCTGGACATACACGCGTAACTGCTTGACGTCGGAGACCGCGAACAGCTCCTGTCCGACCCCGCCGCTGCCGGCGTTGACCAACGCGCCGACGTCGGTATCGCGGGCGGTCACCACGCCGTCGAATGGCGCGACGATGCGCGCGAAAGCCTTGGTCGCGACGAGGCGGTCCACGTTGGCCTTCGCGGCCGCGACGATCGCTTCCTTGGCGGCGTAATCAGCCGTGCGCTGATCGACATCCTGCTGGGCGACGGAATCGGTGCCGCTTAGCGCTTCCCAGCGCTTGGCAGTCGTACCCGCAAGTAAAGCATTCGCCTGGGCACTCTGGAGATCCGCGCGCGCTTGCAATAGTTGCTGGTCGAGCTCGGGCGTTTCGATTTCGGCGAGTACCTGGCCCGCTTTGACCGGCGCGCCGATATCGACATTCCATGATTTCAGATAGCCGCTGACCTGCGCGAAAATCGGCGCCCGCGTAAACGCTTCGAGGCGGCCGGGCAGTTGCAGCGAGGGGCCGTTGGCGTCGCGCAAGGGCTGGATCACGTTGACGGTCGGCACGGCCTGGGCGTCAGTCCAGGTTTTCAGTTTGCGGGCATCGGCGGCTCGCAGCGTGAGACCGGCGACGACGATGCCTAAGACGACCAGCAGGCCGACCACGCCTGCTACCAAAAGCGGGCGGCGCGACGGTGTATCAGTGGGAAAAGTAGATTCAGACGACATGAGCAGGACCTCCCGAGACGGATGCCGGGGTAGCCGCGCGCCCGGGGCGCGCGTGAACGATACAGAAAATGACGGGGACGAGGAACAGCGAAGCGGTGGTGGCAAACAGCAGACCGCCGATCACCGCGCGGCCAAGCGGCGCGTTTTGCTCGCCGCCTTCGCCTAAGGCAAGCGCCATCGGCATCATGCCGATGATCATGGAAAGCGCGGTCATGAGCACGGGGCGAAAACGCGTAAAGCCCGCTTCGAGCGCGGCCTTGAATGGGTCGCCGTGGACGGCAAAACGTTCGCGGCAGAAACTGACGACCAGAATCGAGTTGGCCGTCGCCACCCCCATGCACATGATCGCACCGGTCAATGCGGGTACCGAGAGCGTCGTGTGGGTCGCGAACAGCATCCAGACGATACCTGCCAACGCGGCAGGCAACGCGGTCACGATCACGAACGGGTCGGCCCACGACTGGAAGTTGACCACGATCAGCAGATAGATCAACACCACCGCACCAAGCAGGCCGAACAACATGCCGGCAAAGGCGCTGTTCATCGTCTGGACCTGGCCCAGCAGTGCAACGGAGGAGCCCTTGGGCAAGGTGCCGGCGTTGTCGTGCACGATGCGCTGGATATCGGACGCCACCGCGCCGAGGTCGCGGTCTTGGGTGGTCGCGAAGATCTCGACCATGGGCTGGATGTTGTACTGGCTGACAACCTCATTGCTGCTGGTGCGCTGGACTGTCGCCAGACCACCGAGGATCTGGGCGGTGCTTCCGCCGCTGGCCGTGATCGGCAGATTTTGCAGCGCGGCGAGCGAATCGAGGCTGTATTGCGGCGTTTGCATCACGATCGGATAAGAGACGCCGTTCGCGTTGTTCAGCCAGAACGTGGGCGCGACCTGGCTGGATCCCGCGAGGTTTACCACCATACTGTTCGTCACGTCACGCTCGGTGATGCCGAGCAATTGCGCGCGCGTGCGGTCGACATCGACGTTGAAGGTCGGGTTGCCGTGCGACTGCTCGATCCGCGCATCGACCACGCCCGGCACATCGCGGACCTGGCGCAGCAGACGGTCCGCATACGCGTAGTTGGCGTTCAGGTTATTGCCGCGAATCTGCAGGTCGATCGGCGCCGGCGAACCGAAGTTCAGGATCTGACTGATGATGTCCGCTGGCGGGAACGAAAACGTGACGCCCGGGAATTCTCGCGGCAATCTCTCGCGCATGACGCGAACATACTCGTCGGTTGGACGATGGCCTTCGTTCAGCGCGATCTGGATGTCACCGTCCTGCGAGCCGACCGTACCGGTGTTGTTGTACGCGGTATTGATGCCGCTGACCGGCAGACCCATGTTGTCGACCACGGTGCCGAGATCCACGGGCGGAATGATCTGGCGAATCGCGCCTTCGACATTCGCAAAGATCTGCGCGGTTTTTTCAACCCGAACGCCGACCGGTGCGCGCACATGCATCAGGATTTGTCCGGAATCGACCGAAGGGAAGAAGTTGCGGCCGAGGAACGGCACCAGCGCGAAGGAGAGGGCGACAAAGCCGAGGAAGCCGCTGACGAACGGACGCCGGTGGGTCAGCGCGAGTTCGAGCAACCTGCGGTAGGCGCTGCGCACCTTTTCAAAGCGCGCTTCGAAGCCGCGCTGGAAACGCCCGAGCGGGCCGGGGCGCTTCGTGTCCTCGGCGTGCTCGTCCTGCACATGCTGTTTCAGCAGGTATTTCGCCATCGTCGGCACAAGGGTTCTCGACAGGATGAACGACGAGATCATCGCGAAGATCACCGCTTCAGCCATCGGCACGAACAGGAAGCGCGCGACGCCGTTCAGGAAGAACATCGGTACGAACACGATGCAGATACAGAGCAGCGAGACGAACGCCGGCGTGACGATCTGCGCGGCGCCGTCGAGAATAGCCGTCTCCACCTCCTTGCCATGCTCGAGGTGCCAGTTGATGTTTTCGATGGTCACCGTGGCGTCGTCGACCAGAATCCCTACCGCTAACGCGAGACCGCCGAGCGTCATGATGTTCAACGTCTCGCCGAGCGCGGACAGCGTGGCGATGGAGCCGAGGATGGCGAGCGGGATCGAGGTTGCGATGATGATCGTCGAGCGCCAACTGCCAAGGAACAGCAGGATCATCAGGCTCGTCAACACGGCCGCGATCACGCCCTCGCGCGCCACGCCGGTGATCGCCGCACGCACGAACAGCGACTGGTCGCCGATGGGCTCGATCTGCAGGTTATCGGGCCATGACGCCTTGCCTGCAGCAATCCGCTGCTTGATGCCGGAAATGATGCCGAGCGTCGACACTGAACCGTTCTTAAGCACCGACATCAGTACCGAACGCCGGCCGTCCACGTGCACGATATTGGTCTGCGGCGGGCTGCCATCGCGCACGTTCGCAATGTCACGAATATAGACCGTGGTGCCGTTGGCCGCCTTGACCGGCAGATCGCCCAACGCTTTGATTTGCGACGGTGCATTGTTCAGTTGCAACGTGTACTCGTAGTCACCGATCTTTTCCGTGCCGACCGGCGTAATCAGGTTCTGGCCGGCGAGCGCATTGGCGACATCCTGTGCGGACAAGCCCCGCGCCTGGAGTGCCGCCGGGTCGACGTCGATTTGCACCTGACGTGTCTTGCCGCCGAACGGGTAAGGGATCGCTGCGCCTGCTACCGTCGTGAGAACCGGGCGCACTGCATTCAGGCCAAGGTCACCGAGATTCTGTTCGGAGAGTCCCTTGCCGGACAGCGCCAACTGGATGATCGGCACGGTCGACGCGTTGTAGTTCAGGATCAGAGGAGGCGTCGTACCTGCAGGCAACTGCCGCAATTGAGTTTGCGCAACCGAGGTCACCTGCGCGTTCGCCGTGCTGATATTCACGCCCGGCTGGAAGAAGATCTTGATGATCCCGAAGCCGGCGACTGATTCCGCCTCGATATGCTCGACGTCGTTCACCGTGGTCGTCAGCGTGCGTTCGAATGGCGAGGTGATGCGGCCGACCATCTGGTCCGGGGGCAGACCCGTGTACTGCCACACGACGCTGATCACGGGAATCCTGATATCCGGAAAGATATCGGTTGGCGTCCTCATCGCGGACAAAGGACCGATGATGAGAATGAAGATCGCCAGGACTACGAAGGTGTAGGGTCGCCGAAGGGCGATACGGACTAGGCCGAGCATGAGAATTCCAGAGCTTGGGGTAAAACGTAAGAGTGTCCTGGCGGAGGCTAGCGCGGCGTGCGGTGGCGCGCAGCCGCGTGCTTGTACCTGCCACAAGCACAAGACGCACTTGAGCTGACGGCATATTCGACCGTGACGGAATACTGGATAGGGCTACGCATAATCTGCATTTCTTGAGAATTGCTCTGCTGCTTACGATCAGTCAAAAAGCTTGCGTGCATCTTTCAATTGCCCGGCGTTTGGAAGAGAAAGACATGCGCAACGAAGAGGGTCGCCTTGGGCCACGTGCCGATGTGCTGCAACGCAACTCAAGCGCGAATGTACACAAAGCTCGGCATTCCTGCTGAAGGACAAATAAGAAGTCAGGCACGTATGAATGCGGGGTGAGTCCATTTCTCTTTACCCGCAAATGCCGGGAATACCTTGTCATTGTTGGGCAGAGGGATGTGTGTCAAGAACCGGACACAGGCGTGCGAGCGCCGTTTCCTGCGAAGGCTAAACCGTCAGCGTTTTTTATTACCGATTGTTCGAGAGGTCCACATGTGCTCTTGACACCATTTGCTAAGTGGCATTCAAAGAGCCGACTTCGATTCTGGAGATGAGGTCTTCACGCCATCGCCATATCATTCAAGATGAACGTCACGGTAAAAGCGATGTTTTGCACAAAACAGTTGTGCGGAAAACATGTGGACTAGAAAGCGGTTTTCACGCCCCCGAGTCGGTCGTTAATTGGCGGAGAACGATGCTTTCAATCCGTGCCGATCTCCCTTTCTCTTCTGAAATGTTCAGGGTCAATGTTGCCCGCGGGCCGCATAAATTTGCTGGATTGAAGATTCAGTAATGGATAAGGGCCGAAGGAAAGTTTAGCTAACCGTCGCGTAACTCAAGGCTTGGGAGCGCGTCCTACACTTCAGTCCTTGCTTGATTCTGGAGTGCTCCATGGCACCGCGACCCTCTCTTGCGATCGACTCCGTACGTGGCTTCGAATTGACGGGCGACGGTCAGTATTTGATGTTGAAAGCCAATCAGACTTCCAGCATTGCGTTGCATTGCTCAGTCATGCACGAGCTGCTGGCAGCGTTGTCGAACGCGATTGGCGTGTCGGAGCGGATTCGCAGCAAGAAAAAGAGTGTGAAATTCGCGATGCCGTGTGAGGCCTGGGAGATCGGCAAGGACGCCGGTGCGGCAGCCCATCTGATTCTTACATTCCGTCTGCCCGGCGGCGCGGAACTGTCGTTTCGCATGCAACGCACTGAGGCCGCACACATGACGGAAGTCCTGGCGCTTCTGAGCGGCATCGCAAAGATTGGTGATCTGTCCGCCATCACGGTGCAATAGAGCTCGCGCCTGAATCACCCGCGACCTAGATCGATACGCGACATAGCGTATTGAAGTCGGGTCTCCACGTTGTGTCTCTATCATTTGGCTTCCCTTTGCATGCTTGTTCAAACTTCAACTGCACGCCGTAGCAGGGCGGTGACTCTCGTCGGCCTAAGTGTGACAGCAATGTCGGCCCACGCGAGCGACTCGTTCGTGATTCGCGATATCCGTCTTGAGGGATTGCAACGCGTCGAACCTGGTACCGTGTTCGCCTATCTGCCCATCAAGCAAGGCGACACCTTCAGCGACGATAAGGCATCGGAAGCCATTCGCGCTCTGTACGCCACGGGCTTCTTCAACGACGTCAAGATCACGACCGAAGGCAACGTCGTCATCGTGCAGGTGCTGGAACGTCCGGCCATCGGCACGATCGACTTCGCCGGCATTCATGAGTTCGACAAGGACAACCTGACCAAGGCGCTGCACGCTGTTGGTTTGTCGCAAGGCCAATACTACGACAAGGCGCTGGTCGACAAAGCCGAGCAGGAACTGAAGCGCCAATATCTGACGCGCGGCTACTAC
>NZ_JARESS010000107.1:0-10696 GCF_046027915.1 Paraburkholderia sp. RL17-347-BIC-D | reverse complement strand
TGCCTTGCGCTGCGGGGCTTTTTGCTGCCATCATTGCCCACGTTTGCCCAATACAATCCAGATTAGTTGGGGGTATCGGTGGGGATATCACCTGGTACCCCCAAATTCGATACCCCCAACACCATGCCCAAGCAAATCGCGCCTCTGAGCGAGCTTCAAGTCCGTAAGGCCAAGCCGGCCGAACAGCCCTACCGCCTCGCCGACGGCAAGGGGCTCTACCTCCAGGTGATGCCCAACGGCGCGCGCTACTGGCGGATGAAGTACCGTTTCGACGGAAAGGGAAAAGCTCGCCTCGTTTGGTGTTTACCCAGAAGTGTCGCTCGCCGACGCCCGGAAGGCGTGTCTTGCCGCGCGCCAATTATTGACCGCGGGAACCGACCCATCCGACCAGAAGAAAGAAGTGAAACGCGCGCGGGCACTCGAGGCCGTTTCCTCGTTCGAAGCGGTCGCCCGCGAGTGGCTCGAGTCGCAGAAAGCTGGCTGGACCGAGGTCTACGCCGGCAAGGTGATCAATTCGTTGGAAGTCGACGCCTTCCCGAAGATCGGAGCCAAGCCGATCGGAGACATTGAAGCGCCGCACATGCTGGAAATCATGCGAGCGATCGAGGCCCGCGGTGTCCGCGAAACGGCCAAACGAGTTCTGCAGCGATCCCGCGCCATTTTCCAGTACGGGATCATGACCGGCCGCTGCTCACGCAACCCAGCCGCTGATATTGATGCCGAGACGGTGTTGAAGAAGGGCACGGGCGTCAAGCATATGGCGCGCGTCAAACCGGTCGAGATCCCGCAGCTCATGAAGGACATTGCCGCCTATTCTGGTGATCGCGTGACGCAACTCGCGCTTCGGTTCATGGCGCTGACGTTCGTGCGCACGACCGAGATGATCAACGCCGAGTGGACCGAGATCGACGAGAAGGCACGCGAATGGCGGGTTCCAACTGAGCGCATGAAGATGCGGGATCCGCACATCGTGCCGCTGTCACGGCAGGCGCTAGAGATAATCGATGAATTGAAGAAATTGAACGGCGCCGAACGGCACCTTTTTTACAGCGTGCAAGGCCGGAAGCCGATCTCGATTAACACCATGCTGTTCGCGCTGTATCGCATGGGCTACAAATCGCGTATGACCGGCCACGGGTTCCGCGGACTCGCGGCTACGGTCTTCCGTGAGCTTGGCTACAGCCGCGACGTAGTCGATCGCCAATTGGCACACGCCGAGCGGAATCAGGTGACGGCTGCCTACGTCCATGCAGAGTATCTGCCGGAGCGCCGCAGGATGATGCAGCAGTGGGCGGATTATCTCTCCGACCAGGCATGTTCATGAAAACGGTGTTCCTGCTTCTCGCCCAGTACGACGCAACGGCTGTCGTCCCCATCGATCTCGTCTGTCGTGATTTTTTCCAACAGACGCTCGCTCCGCGGGGCTATCGGGGCCGCCCCACCACTGAGGTAAGTACCGCCTTCCTCCAGGCATGGTCGGGAGGCTTGCGCTCAGGAACTTGCGGGACAGGACCGCTCGACTCGCATTCCCACCAAAGGCCGGCCGGTAATCCATGGGATGTGTTTTGCTTCATCCAGCAACCGCAAGAGGTGCATCGGTAAACGACGTAACGTGTTATCGGTGTTTTTGGCGTACCAAAAACACCCGCTCCAGAGCACTGGAGTTTTTCGTGTGGGGGCACTGTTGAAGCTCTTCCGATCAAAGTCTCGCAAGCAAGGCACCGTTCCATTTCGCCCTCCTTCTCGGACACAACCGACCTATGCAATAAGCATAGGTCATCCAGATAGGGGCGAAGCAGAACTGATCGCAAACCGTCAGTGATTGATTAAACGGCGACAGCAGCACAACGAATTCACATTGAGGAGTGCCGTCCGAAGCGCGCAGCGATGCTTCGGACGGGGTGAAGCGGTTTACATCTAGGCGGCGACCTGCGGATTCCAATGTGATCCGCCGCCCAGCCTGACGCCGGCCCACATGACCCAACGGCGCCAAGCGGGCACGTCGGTGACAGCCGACGCCTCGCGCAGCACTGCGTCGGCAATGTTGCGCGGCAAAGGATGCGTCGAATAAATGAAGTCGTGCACCACGCTCGCCTCGTTCGACGTGCCGCCGGCCAGCAGGTAGACGATCGGCACACGCGGCACTGACGCAAGGTCGATGATGAAGCCGGTCGGCACCGTGAAGGTCATGCCGGCGACGTCGGATTGATAGACGAGCGGCGCGATCACGCGCCAGTGCCCGTCATCCTTTCGGGTCGCGTTCTCCATCTGCAATTCGGTCAGAAATGCGCTCACGATGGCGTCACTCCGGACGCTGGCGCCGGCGCGACCAGGTAATCCGCGAGCGCAGTTGTCACCGCAAGCTGCGCGGCAGTCAACGCGAGTTCGGCAGCATCCTTGGTTTTCTGGTCTCATCCGGACGCATCGATCACCTTGATGAGTGCTGGCACGCCGTCATTGACCAGCGCGCTGATGTTGGCCGTCGAGATCGGCGCTCCCGACGTGCTCGAACCGGCGTTCTCCACCTTCGTGCAGGCCGCTCCAACCTTGTCTGAGGCGGTGGCCAGATAGCCTTGCGCGTCGGTCGAAAGCTGCGACTTCATCGCCGACATCGACGCGAGGAAAGGAACGCTGACGGTACAGACCTTCTGGGCCTTGACCTGCAGCGTGGCGACGAGCTGAGCGGGCGCTTGGGGTGCGGCGCCCGGCGCGGCACACCCAGCGAAAGCGATGGACAGGCCAAGGCCTGCCGCAAGCAGCATAAGCTTCTTCATGGAATTTCCTTCGGAGTTGTGCCGCGAACGCGGCGAGATGGTTACTGCGCGGGAGCGGCGGCTTGCTTGGCGCCGAAGCGCGCGGCGCCGTAGTTGAGTGCCGCGTGTGCGCCGGCGACCAGCACGCCGGCGACGAGCGACGAAACACTGGCCGGCACCGGCACATGAAACACCAGGCCGAGAGCCCATTCGACTGCGGGCATGAGGGTGGCGGTCGAGATCGCGACGCCACCAGTGACGACTGCTGAGTTTTGAGCCATGGATGCTCCTATGCTGCGTGGTGAATGACTTCGGCGGCCGAGAACTGATAGCCCTCTTTGCCGTACTTTTGTGGAATCCAGATCGGGAACGGCAGCGCATGCATGCCCTCGTCCTTTCCGATGTGATGCGCCTTGCAAAGCAACATGCCGTTGACGGTCATGTCGTCGACGAACTGGTTCCAGTCAGTGAAGTTGTCCCAGTCGAAAGCGCGGATCGCTTCGCCCCACACGCCGGCCTGCGCGTCGAACTTGAAGCGGTCCCAGTCGATCATCTCGGCGAATGAGCGTTCGATCGGGTGGTGATGCGCCTCGAGCGGATGACCGCTCTCCTCCGCCGTCGCGTTGCAAATGAAGCAGCGGCCGCCGGCGCGCGAGATCAGAGCCTTACGCGTCCGCTCGAACAGCGCCGTCGTCTTGCGCGGCTCGTGGCCGGGTATGTTGACGTCGACGGTCAACGTCTCTTTTTCTTCGTGGATTTCGGTAACGTCGGTCATATCTGTAACGAAAAAAGCCGCCCGGAGGCAGCTGGTTAGTCAAAACTCGGATTCGCGCTATGGAGCGAAATCAAAGACTTAGATGCCGATCGCTTTCTTCGCGGCGCCATAGAGCGCCAGCCGCTCGGAATAGCCGTTCGGTGTCGCCTTCGACGCTGCGTTGCCGAGGTTCACCGCGCGCGACACGCCGAGAAAATCACCAGCATCAGCGAACCCGTTGAGCTTGCGGTTGAACCAGTACCAAGCCGCCGACATCGCGGCGTTGACCGGTTGCTCGAGCAGCTCGGGATGATTGAGCAGGTCGAGATCAAGGCCGATCGCCGCGAGCGTGTAATTGCGCCGGCCGGTCACCTGGATCAGACCGCGGCCGCAGAATCGGATGCCGTCGCCGGGCTGCGTGTTACCCAGCTCACTCGCCTTCTTCGGCGGTGGCTCGTACGCGGTTTGAGCAAGCGTCGGCCCCCAGATCTCTTTCGTGAAGACGAGCCGGGCCGACTCGACGCCGACGGTCGCGAGGAACGCGGCGACGCTCGGCGGCGTTGTGATCGCGTATTTTTCGCACGCTGCCTGAAGCGGCTGTACCCACTGCGATGCGCGCATGACGGTCGAGCCGCACCCCGCGGCAACGATGGGAGCAGTCAGATTCATAGCACCGCCATGAGGAATTTGAAGCAGTCAGCCAGCCACGTGGGGAAACGATGGAACTGCGTGTAGAACCAGCGCCCGTATAGCGCGAGGATCGGCAATCCGAACGGCACGAACACCTGTCTCTGAAAGAATCTCCACGCGGCCGCCAAGCGACACATGAACCGCGCACCTGCGGCGACGTCGCTCAGAATGCTGCGAATGAGGGCTGTGTCCTCCGCGACCTGATTGGCTGTCGCAGCGACATTACGTGTGACTGCTGTGTTCTCGGCGATCGCGGCATCGTGGACAACCAGATATTCAACGACGTGAGCTCGAAACTCATCGTCCGGCAGGCAGAGCATGTCTTTGGCTTCCATGAATCCCCGGAAATAAAAAAAGCCGCTCAAAGGCGGCTGTCAGTTATTTGATACAATTTTGCTCGGTTTAGGCAGCAGGTCTATTCTGTTGTTGGGAGCCAAAAGACCCCATGTGCCGAAAGGCGCGCGGGGTCTTTCCATTTCTTCGTCGCAAAATGAAAAAGCCGCCCGAAGGCGGCCAAGTGACCATCACATGTGCTCAGAACCCACCTAATCCTTTTTGCGCAGCCAAATGCTCCCCCCTCGATTGAGCAGGCAAAGCGGGAGATGTTTGGCGAAATAATCCTCATGGAAGTGCTCCATGAAGGTGTTGAACATCACGATCTCAAAATCGCTGTTGTTTTCAAGAAATGCTCTGAGCAAATACGCCTCGTTCCAAGCGCGACCGGCTTCGATCCAACCTCTGAAGTATTCGAATGGATAAACGATGTCGTGGACATGGACATAGACGCCCTTGGCCAACGTCGGCAGAACGTCAAAGATCAATCGATTTACATCGCTGCCGACCCGGCTTACGTGTGTCGAATCAATAAACAATACATCGTCCGCCTCTAGCGCCTTGAAGACTGAGAGATCAACGTCCTGAACACGGGTTGGCAGAATCGAGATGCGCTCTTCATCGCCCGGCTTCAGAAGCGAATGCAGCAGATCTGGGTATGGCTCAATGAAAGTGCACTCGACCGAGTTATCTAGCCAAATCTCGCTTGTATCTAGCGTCATGCACGACGAGTGTCCGGAGCCTACCTCGATAACCCGCTTCGGTCTCGCGTATCGAAGCATGCTGTTCAGGATGATCCCGTCCGAGTAGCTGTAGGCCTGATTCCCGTAGTTGTAGCGTAAGCCTTCGACCTTCTCGGCTTTAAACGGAAGGTCGGCATAGAAGCCGCGCACAACCTCCAGGAATTTCAGCTGCTCGTCTTCCCTTAGATCGATCCCCGGCAGTGTTCGCGGCCATGGCGCGAAGATGCGGTCTGCATCTTTTTCTATCTCTTCCTGAGGCGCGATCGGCGAATAGAAGTGACCGTTGGGCACCCATGGCGGCCCCTCTCCGAACCGGACCAATTTTGCCTCGTATTCCCCGAGCGTCGTCTGCAAAGCAGCAATTTTTTTAATGGCTCGATCACTCTCGGCCGCGGATCTCGCAGCCTCAAGTACCGCCTCATCTCTTTCGCGAGTTGCGTTCCGCAAAGCAGCTGCCAGCGTACTGCGTTGATCCAAGAGACGCGCGATCGGCGGAAGCCGAGTAGCGACTTTTTTCAACGAAATCTTCATGTCTGTCAGCATCATGTCTCCGTTCAATTTCGAGGTGCGCGCACAGCCATTACCCAACGACCCGGCTCGGTGAGAGTGTAACGGACAATCTCGGACCGGAAACTGGCAACGGCGCTCGCAGACGGCAAACGGAACGAAGTCGTTTTCGACTAACAGCGGATGTCAGAAATGCAAAAAGCCAACCAGACGCGGCTGTGGTCGTGTTTTGGACGCAAAAACCGGCTCCACGGGGCGCTGAAAGTGAATTAACGAGGTAATGCGATTCGGCCAGATCAGGCAGTGGATGGGCGCAGGAGCGTATATAATCGCGCGAACTTACCTTCCGACCTGAGTTTCATAATGAAAATCGGTAACAATTACGACTTTATACGACTGATCGCGGCGTCGATCGTCATCGTGGGGCATGCCTATCCAATCAATGGCCTGATTGCTCCTGAGATTCTTGGAACGCCGCTGCATGTCTACGGCGTCATCATTTTTTTCTCCATCAGCGGCTACCTGATCGCACAAAGCTGGATGAACGATCCCGACCCGGTACGCTTTTTTATGAAACGGGGATTGCGAATCTTCCCGGCATTGATCGTCGTGGTGCTACTGTCAGCATTCGTGCTAGGCCCGCTGGTTTCAACGCTCAGCGTCAGCAACTACTTCTCGAACGGGTCGACGTACTTCTACCTGAGAAGCATGGGCCTGTACATCATCTACTACCTTCCCGGCGTGTTCGAGCATGCGCCGATAGCCAACGCGACGAACGGCTCGTTGTGGAGCCTTCCTGCGGAATTCTTCATGTACATTGTGACGCCGACCTTGATGGTTTTGGCTGGCAGAGGAAAAAGCATTGCGTTCGCGCTGCTTACCGTGGTTGCTGCATGCGCGGCAATCTATATCCAGATCGGGTACACGGGACCGCGACTCGTTGTGTACGCAACTGAGGTACGCGCGGCGGTCTCGATGGCTGCGTATTTCGCAATGGGCGCATTTCTGGCTGTCTGCAAAAAGGTGCCCCTGCGGACTGAATATGCGGTGTTTGCCTTCCTGGCCTACGTTCTCGCGATCGTACTGCCCACGGGCGTCTATCGGCCATACATCGCCGCTACTGTCACATCGGTGACTATCCCGTACATTTTTATCACGATGGGGCAACACTCGACGCGCCTGCTTAAATCGGCTGGGCGGTATGGTGACTTTTCGTACGGACTGTACCTGTATGCGTTCCCGATCCAGCAGGTTCTCACCTTAAAACTTCCGCATATGCCACTCGTCACGCACATTGGCCTGGCGTTCATCCTCACTATCCCATGCGCCGCCTTGTCGTGGCACCTGATCGAGAAAAAGGCACTGACTTTCAAGCCGCGGGAATCTAGCCGGCTTTCACCTGCTTCCGCGATACGATGAAAACACTAGCCTCACAATCGTTTGTGCGGTTGGTCGGTATCACGTCCCTTGTGATTTTGGCGATGGCCGCCGCGCAACTCGCTACGGGCGAACTCAGGATCCCCAACTTCGAACTATTCGCTTCATGTGCTGGCGGTGTTCTATGGGTTACGGGCGAATTCGAATGGAACCGTAACCGTAGAAAACACAATGAATAGCATCATCACCGCAATCAAGGAAGTCCCGAGCGACGCATGGACCGCACTGAAGTTCCTCGGACAGGCTTTCGCCGCCGAGGCTGTCGACTTTTGGCGCAACATGGGAAGGCATCCGAGCGAAATCTATCCGAGTGATGACCCCGATGAGGACGAGACCGCGCGCTGGCGGTGAACGTTATCTCTTGACAATCAGGCACAATGTGCCTACCATCATGGTTGCTGGAAGCGCGTCGCGCGGCCAAAACTCCGAGATAGGAAAACACCATGAACCGCTTGTTTCGCGCCTCTATTGGCGCTGGACCACTTCGCCATGAAGTACACACCGCCTTCCCCGGAAGAGCTTCAGCATCTCAAAGACGAGCTCGGATTTACGAGCCTGCAGATGGCCGAGCTGTTTGGCCTATCGAGCGGCCGTCACTGGCGGTCGTACACGGAACAGAACAATCCACGATCGATCGGCGCTCAGACGCTGTTCTTCGGTCTAAGTCGGCTGGAACTGGACGAAGCGACCATCGCTCGCGTGCTCAAACGGATGCGCCAAGCCGGCGCTCACGTCGACCTGGCGACCGATGGCGAGCAGGGGCAGTAGCCGCTGTTTCTGCGTGCGCATTGTCCGCATGCGGCGGCGGTGGCGGCACCCCCAGTAGTTCCGCGGCCCTCGCGTCCACAACCACACCCGCTGCGAGTCTTCCCGTCACCCTTCCTGCTCAACCAGCAGCAAAACCTGTTGCCACGTCTGAGGTCGAAGGCGGTGTCACTCTCACGATGTACGGCGACTCCACCATGTACGGGTACACGCTCGTGAATGGCACAGATGTGCAGTCGGCAAACAATGAGCCGGCTGTGCTGCAATCGCAACTACAGCCGATACTTGGCCCGACTGTCACCGTGCAAAATCGTGGTGTTGGCGGATCAACGTGCGCCCAATGGCTATACGGCACAGGAAACCCCAGCATCACGCAGTCATGGGCGGCCGAAATGGCGCAATCAACCGCGCAGATCGTCGCGATGAATTGCGGCATTAACGACGCGTACCAACCGGGACTTTCGACATCGGACTGGAATTACATGTATTCCCAGTTTGCGGCGATTGCCAATCAGTACGGCAAGACGTTTGTCGTCATGACGCCGAATCCGATTAACAATCCGCACAATGCCAATTTCTGGTCGCTAGTAAACGACGAAAAATATGTCGCGCGGCAGCTCGGCTGCCCCGATCGTTGATCAGTGGACAACCATTATGGAAAACTTTCCGAATTGGCAATCTGCCCTTCCGGACAACATCCATCCAGATGTTCGCTTATATTCCTACAAGGCCGGCGTATCCGCTTCTGTACTTGACGGCATTGTGAGGCGCATGTTTGCGCCATCCACCTTGACTTACTTCAGGTCGGCCACCCGGCGGAGGCCGTCGCGGATGGTAATATTTCCTTCTGCGACCCTTATGGACACCGTTTGACATGTCGAAAAAGAACCCTGAGATCGAAGTTCTGCGCGCTATCGCCGTGCTCATGGTGTTGGTATCGCACGTCAAGAATTTGCTGTTTTGGGGAAGCCCGCACGCTGTCAATTTCTGGAATCACGCGCCTATGTGGACAGGCGTTGATCTCTTCTTCGTGATCTCGGGATACGTAATCACGCTGTCCTTCCTCGAACATTCAAACGACACGGGGACGACCCGAGAAAAGACCATAGTCGCACTGAAGTTCTGGATTCGGCGCGCGTGGAGGCTATGGCCCAGTGCTTGGACGTGGATCGCGATCGTCACGATATGCTCAGTCGTATTTAATTCGAGTGGCGCATTTGAAACCACTAGAGGAAATCTCGCCGACATGGTGTCGGTGCTGCTACTGATCGCGAATCTTCACTTCTTTTACTGCTTCCACGGTACGGGGGCAGTTTGTGGAAACAATTCAATCTACTGGAGCCTAGCCGTCGAAGAGCAGTTTTACATGCTGTTTCCAATACTCCTTTCAGCGGTCCCGAGGAAGTGGTGGCCCGCCCCATTCATGGCGCTTGCCGCAGCGCAGTTCTTCGCCGACCGCCCTGTCTGGTCGTTCTTTTGGGCTATACGCACTGACGCGATCTGCCTCGGAGTGCTTCTTGCCATGGTACGGCGGAATGATGCTTATCTGTTGACGAGGCCTTCATTTCTTTCGCGACGCTTTGCTTCTGTCGCGTGGACAACCGGTCTGATCGCGCTGCTTTGCGCACTGCCTTCTCCTCTTTTCTTCACAGTACCGTTCTACACGGGACTCGCAGCCATTGTTTCCGTTGCACTGGTCTGGACTGCCAGTTTTGAGCACGGCTTCATATGCCCGAAAGGCGCCATCAGAACAATCCTGGGGTGGATCGGTGCGCGGTCTTACGCGCTATATCTCATCCACTTTCCGGCGTTCATGGCGACACGGGAGATATGGAGCCGCATGGCCGGTAAGCCGCTGGACGGCACCTTTACTCTAAGGTTCATCTTGACTGCGTTTGCTGCGACATTCCTACTAGCGGATCTGAATTTCAGGCTAATCGAGACCCCGTTGCGTAGAGCAGGGGCGAGAATCGCGGAAGCGTTTGGATCACGAGCGGCGCGCGTCGAACAGATTGAGGAAAGACGTGCCGCGTAACATCACACTGCCATTACGAAAACTCCCGGTGAAGCGCTTATGTGAGATTAGCTTATGGTCACCGACGAGGACGGCAGGCTGGTAACCGCCCCCGCGATCCACGACCAATGAGCCTGCCCATGTTGTTCCTCGCGGGAGCGCTGCACAATCGCAACGCGACGGTCGACGAGGTGTTCGAGTGGTGCCGGCGCGAGACTGGCGCGATCATCGATCTGGACGCGACTACCGACTCCCGGGCGCCCGCTGGCGAGCCGCATCCGTAGCAATGTCGCTCGGCTGCACAGCCGCTGCGGCGCATGCCGACAACGTCACCGATTACGTGCATATCGAACTCGGCGCTGGCGTGTCCAGATACGGCACCCAAGGCGACAACACGTGGTATCAGCAAGGCATGCCGCGTCAACTTGGATTGAGCGCGCCGGTGCTGTCCGCGGGCTTCACTGGACCGCTCTACACCCGTGAATCGTGGGGCGTCGATTGGCATGTCAATTACGTGAGCCTCGGCCACGTTTCATCGGACTGCACGTGCACGCCAATGGACCAGAATTACAGCACCAAGACCCATCAGAAGCTCGGGCTGTACAACGTCCCGGACGCGAATTTTGTGGGCAATGGCAATGCGCCGGGCGTCTCGATCACCGTTGAACCGTATTTCAGGTATCAGGGCTGGAGAATCGGC
>NZ_JARESS010000106.1:0-11313 GCF_046027915.1 Paraburkholderia sp. RL17-347-BIC-D | reverse complement strand
CTCGAACGAAAACACAAATGGGCTTCTCAGACAGTACTTCCCTAAAGGTATCGATCTCTCTGGTTATTCACAGGCCAGACTTAATGCGGTGGGGAGGCGACTCAACGAACGTCCCCGAAAAACACTAGACTTCGACACACCAGCTGAACGATTTCAGCAAGCCGTTGCATCGACCGGTTGAATCCGCACCCCTGAGGAGACATACAGCTTCCTCGATAAGAGACGTTCGTGCGGAACTAGCGAGGGTTACGCCTCGTCGCAATCTTACATCTAGAGCAACGTCGGGTGGGTCAACCACGCAACGGCACGTTGCGTGGCAACGGGATCCTCCGCGACGACTAGCCCTGTTTAAACAATTCCAATGACAAGTGTAGTCTTCGAAGCTGGAACGCCTCTTACGATCAAATCGGGCAGGCGTTGTGGATCAGACCAGTGCGCGCCCGATCAGACGAACTCGCGACACCCCTCCGTCCGGCAGAATATTGAAGCGCACATGGGTAACCCGCGTTATCCGTTCAGGCGAGAACGAACGTAAGCAGTCCATTTCCAGCTTCTGCTCGTCGAGCAACACGGGCCAGAACATCGATTGGGTAATGAGCGACTCGTCGGTGCCTGCCGTAACGAATGCGCCTTGAAGCGAGCAACGGTCCGCGAAATTGCCTTTGAAATGCGCGGTGTCGACATCGATCCTGCTGATTTCGCCAGCCACCGCGAGTTCGACGATGCACCAGTCACAGCCCGGTTCGCGACGCCGACGGGTTTCCCAGCCTTCGCCCATGTTGGCTGCACGCGTGGGCAAAAGCAGATTTGACGCGAGGCCGTAGTGCTGGTTGTTCGCCGCAACGATCCGCGCACCGTTCATCGCTGACGCGAGATCGAGTTCGGCGCCCGGCGCGAGTTCGCGGCGCGGCCGGCCGAACACGCGCAATCGCGCGATACCGCCGTCCGGGTAGATATTCAGGCGTACGTGCGTGTACACCGCGCCCTCGGCCGCCTCGATTGCGCGAAAGTGATGCGCGTTTCCGTTCAGCGCCATCGCGGGAAGCACTTCGGTCCATTGCGCATCGGCGGGCGGAATGTCGTCATCCGAGCGACACGCGTCTATCGATGCCGCCGGAGGAAAGTTGCCGGTGAAATGGCTCGTGTCGATATCGACGCCCATCAGTTCGCCCGCCGTGCCCAGCTTGACGATACAGAAATCGTGGCCAGTCACGCGCTTGCGACGCGATTCCCAGCCGTCCATCCATTTGCCGTTGTCATCGTATTTGCCGGGTATGAACACGGCCGGCTCCGGATTGAGCATGCGAGCCATCGGCGCGAAAAAATCATCACTGGTAAACACAGCTTGCGCGCCGAGACGTGGGTCCGCGAGATTGATGCCTGTGCGCGTAAAGGCCGGCGCGTTCGGGTCGAGAGTGGGAATGGCCATGTGTGTGAGCGTCTATCTGAGATTGTTGAAATGATGAACGCTCAGGCGTCCGGAACCCACGGTTGCGTGCCTTGCAGATCGGATACGAAGTCGTCAAGCACGGCGATGTCAACCGGTTTCGGCGTGTTGTCGGCTTGCCCCTGAATTTTGACGATGTCCTGCGGACACGCAGAAAACGCAACGAAGCAATCCATTTCGGCGCGTAGCGTGATGTACTCGCCAGGCTTTGTCACGGTAGGCAACGTATGCAGCGTGATACCGTCCGGTTGCACGCGGATATTCATGAAGATGTTGAACGAAGCGAGGTTCTGGCGCGGCGGCGTTATGCCGAGTTCGAACATACCTTCGAACATGTTGTCGCAACAGTTGCGGTGGTAGCCGCGCACGCCCAGCAGTTCATAGCGTTTGCGATCGCAGGCCGCCATGAAGGTGTCATGGACACCGGGCGTCGTGTCTTCCACGACGGTCAGCACCGGATTACGCTGGTTGGTCACGAAGCTGTCTCCAACCACCGGATTGAGCCGCTGGTTCCAGACGCGCGTGGTCTCCATGCACATGTATTCGTTCAGGTCGTACGCGTTCCAGGCCCAGCAGTCTACGACTTGCGTGCCATGGGTATTGATGACCCGTACGGCCTGGCCCGCTTTCAGTCGGACTGCTTTGCCGTGGCCGGCGGGAACGGTTACTGCAGGTTGATCTGTATAGCTCATGAGCGTGAATTTTCCGGAGTAAAGCGATAGAGAAATTGCTGGAGTCGTGGCGACGAGGGTGTGTCGAGCACCTGCGCGGGCGGACCTTGTTCGACGATGCGTCCGCCGTCCATGAAGACCACGCGGTCCGCGACATCGCGCGCAAAGCCGATTTCATGCGTGACGACAATCATCGTCGTATCGTTCGCAGCGAGTCCGCGCATCACCGTCAGCACTTCGCCGACCAGTTCGGGATCGAGCGCGCTGGTCGGTTCGTCGAACAGGATGACTTCCGGCGCCATCGCGAGTGTGCGGGCAATGCCGACACGCTGCTGTTGGCCGCCCGAGAGGTTCGCGGGCATCGACGTGTGCTTGCCGCCCAGCCCAACCTGGCTCAGCGCTTCGACGGCGAGGTCAGCGGCGGCGAGACGGTTCATCCGTTTGACCGACAGCAGCCCTTCCATCACGTTTTCGAGCACCGTCATATGCGGCCACAGATTGAAACTCTGAAACACCATGCCGATGCGGCTGCGCTGCGCCCGTATCTCGCGCTCAGGCCGCGGGCTCGTCGCGCCGTTCGGGTTCTCGCGCAAGCCGATCCGCTGGTCGCCGATCCAGATGGCGCCTTCGTCGGGCGGCGAAAGCCAGTTCAGGCAGCGCAACAGCGTCGATTTTCCGGAGCCCGACGGACCAAGTACGCAGACCGTTTCGCCGCGCGCTACGGTCAGATCGACGCCGTCGAGGATGCGGTTCGCGCCGAACCACTTGACTATGCCGCTCGCCTTCAACGCTACGGGCGGCGTGCTGTCGGATAGGTTCATGCTGATCACCGGGGCTGGGCGACCCGATGGTCGCGGCCGAGGCGGCGCTCCCAATGACGGGTCGAAAAGTGGATGACGGACGTCGCGGCCCAGTAGACCATCGCGACGACGAAATAGACTTCGAGCGGCGCGTACGTGTCGGACACGACGGCCTTCGCGGCGAACATGAATTCGTGCACAGAGATCACCGATAGCAACGCGGAATCTTTGACGAGACCGATCAGCAGACCCGTCAGCGTGGGCAGCAGCAGCGGCAGCGCTTGCGGCGCGATGATGCGGCGGGCGATCGCGACCGGCGACATGCCGATCGCGACTCCCGCTTCGACGGTTCCAGCGGGCACGGCGGCAACAGCAGCCTGAATCACTTCTGCGACGTACGGGCCGTAATAGACCGCGAGCGTGACCGTGCCGACCAGCGGCGCGGGCAGCAGCACGCCGAAATCCGGCAGTACGAAGAACATGACATACAGCAACACGAGCAGCGGCAAGCCGAGCGTCAATGCCGTGTAGCCGCGAATCACCGCAGCCAGCCACGGACCGCCGCGTCGCTGGCCGACCGTCAGCAGCACGCCAAGCACGCCCGACATTCCTGCGCCGGCCGCACACAACCAGCCCGTGCTGCCGAGTCCTGCTGCAAGCTCCGGCCAGTAGCCGGACAGAACGCTGAGATCGAAGGTCATCGCGCAACTCCCGCCGCGACCTGCTCGACGCCTGGCGCGCGCGGCGAACGCTGTGCGCGCCGCGCGGCATAGATAACCGGCAACGCGACCGCCAGATAGCCGACGCTGACCAGCAGCATCACTTGCGTCGACGTGTAGGTTCGCGCGATCACCATCTGTCCCGCGTACGTCAGTTCGGTGACGGCGACGACCGACGCGAGCGGCGTGGTTTTCAACAGGATCGTAAATTCGTTGATGAGTGCGGGCAGGCTGGCCTTCAGCATCTGCGGCAGCGCGATCCTCAACGCGATGCGCCACGGCGCCATACCGAGCGCAGTCGCGGCTTCGTACTGGCCAGGAGTGATCACCCGCAGATTGCCTCGCACGATTTCCGCTGTGTAGGCGCCGCTGTTCAGGCCGAGCGTGAGCGCGGCTGCCAGCATCGGACGGCCGCCCAGCCCGATCAGCGGCAACGCGAAGAACAGCACGAACAGTTGCACGAGGGCGGGTGTGCCGCGCATGAAGCTGATATAGAGTCGCGCGGCCCAGCGCAACGGCGCAACGCGTGTCAGTTGCATCGCGAGCGCGAGATGGCCAAACACGAGACTGCCGGTTGCGCCGAACAGCGTCAGTTCCACGGTCAGCAGCCAGCCGTCGATGAGTGTCGGCAGGCTGTGGATCACTTGCGGGTCAAAGCCCATCACGGCTGGTTCCCGGAATCAGAGTTGGTCGAGGTCTTCGACCGCCGACAGTTCGAACGCGCCTGGCACGTCGTTGCCCGCAATGCCGGTGCAGCACGCCGATACGATGAACACCATGTCCGTCACCACCCGGCACGCGACGAAATCGCCGGCTCGCGTGACGTTGGGCAGCGGTTCGATGCGGCCATCCTGATGCAACGCCACGTGCATGAAAAGGTTGATCGGGTCGGGCATTTTGGGCGGCTTCAGGCCCAGCGATTGAATCACCGCGCCGACCGATTCGACGCAGCCGGTCTGTCCCGCGTAGCCTTGGTCCGCGAGATACGCGGTTGTCGATGCCGGGAGCAGCAGATCGTGTTTGCCGCTCGAATCCTTACCGAGCACCATCAGCGCGCGGCGGCGATTGCTGACGATCCGCATGCCCGCCTGCAGAACGTACGAATTGCTGAACACGCGTGTGTGATGAACCGACATGTACACATCGTCGTTGATCCGGCTGAAGCCGAACATCGACGCGACCGCGCCCGGTTCTTTCGCCTCGATACGCAGGATCTGGCCTGCCTTGACGTCGATCGCGCGCGATTCGCCCGCAGGCACGGCGACGGTTCGTGGGGACAGCGGTGCGCGCGAAGGCGGTTCTTTGAGAAGCAGCATGTTGAGTCCGTTCAGGCGGCGACAGGCGTCGCGGGCAGGATGGAAATGGCGATGTCGGTAACCTTCAGGCCGTTGCCGGGAATGATGTCCTGCGGACACGACGACACGGCACACACCAGGTCTTCGAGCACGTCGAACGTGATGTAGTCGCCCGGCTTGCTGGTCGGATCGGTGACCTGCATTCGGCAATCCCGCGTGACCGGGCCGTTCTGAAACAGGTTGAACGGCTCCGGCACATCGAACGGCGACAGCCCGTACAGAGCCAGACCCGCGTGCATGTTGTCGAGGCAGTTGCGATGCCCGGTCACGTTGAAATCGACCGTGAAACGCGTGTCGTCGCAGGCGGGCACGTTGGCATCGTGAATGCCGACGGTGTCTTCGACTACCCGCAACAACGGGCGCCCCAGCGATGAATACAGCGCGTCGCCGACGTTGAAAAACAGCGTCCGAAGCTGGCGGCGCGTATGCGTCGGCGACAGCTTCTCGCCATAGTTCGACTTGACCACCGCGACAAAGTCGGCGGCCTGCTGCCCCTCGACGTCCATGATGGTCAATCGTTGGCCCGCCTTCACTTCGAAGGTACGTCCATGTCCTGCCTTGACGGTGAGAGTCTGTACTGGATCTGTCATGTGATTCGGTCTGCTCGGTTTACTGCGCGGGGATGAAATCGGACGTCGGTGTATCGAAGCTCACGCCTAGGCTGGCCTTTTGCAGGCGTGCGAGTTCGCCGGACTTTTTCATGGCGAGGATCTGGTCGCTGATCGCCTTGTTCAGACGTATATCGTCCGGGCGAGTCGCCCAGGCAATCCATTGCGAAGGTCCGAGCTCACCAGTCGATTTCAGCTTGCCCGGATTCTGTTTGATAACGCCCGCGAGCACGGTCATATCGTCGAACACGAAATCGGCGCGACGCGTCATCAATGCAGCCACTGTCTGATCGACGCTATCCACGCTGATCAGCTGGATCGGCGCAAGACCTTTGGCTTTCAGCGTCTCGTTGAACTGCTTGAGGATCTGCTCGGGCGCGCTCGCGCTCTTGACCGCAGCCGTCAGTCCGGCGAGAGACTCGATGGTGGCCTGCTGCGGAATTTTTTTGAAATCGGCGCGCACCAGAGCGCCATTCACGGTCTTGCTGGTCGGCACTATGTAAGCGAGACGCTTTGCACGTTCGGCGGTTACGTTCAGCGCAGAACCTTCGACATCGAACGAATGCGCGAGCAGGCCCGGGATGATTCCGCTGAATGCCATGCGCTGATATTCGATCTTTACTCCTAGACGCTTCGCGACCGCAGCCATGACGGCCGGATCGAAGCCAACAATGTTGTTGCTGGCGTCGGTGTATTCATACGGCGCAAAGGTCGGATCGATCGCGACGGTCATCGTGCCGCGACTCTTGATGTCGTCGAGTGTATCGGCATTTGCGGCTACCGAGTGGACCAACGCGCCGCACGGAAACAACGCGGCGAGGACGATGCTGGACAGGCGGCGTTTTGACATCAGGGAACTCACGTAGAGAGGTGGACGAACCCGTCTGAACGCATGATCCGTGCCAACTTATGCGTGAAACTTAGGTTTCACGAAGCAAACGACGAAAACACATGTTTCTACGATGACTTTAGAGAAACAAAAATTTCACGATCCACGGTACGATTTATAGTGACGTCATCGCAGGATGACGATTGACCGCACCTGCTGCGTGCAAGAAAACAGCGATGCACGTTCGCGGTGCCGACGCTGCACCACGGCGGGCGCTCCACTTACTCACAAGCATCGAAATGTCAAAACCTCAAACGAAACAGCAAAAGCGCGCACCGCAGTCGATCGAGAGTCGCATCGCCGAATGCTATGACGAACTGTCCGAGATCGATCAACGGTTGGCCGATGTCATTCTCAGCGCTCCGGGTCAACTGGCGATGCAAACTGCTACGGAACTGGCGGCGACCGCGCAGGTGTCGAAAGCGACTGCGACACGTTTTTTTCAGAAGCTCGGATATACGTCTTATGACGACGCGCGTGCGATTGCGCGCGCGGCACAGGTCGGCGGTTCACCGTTGTATCTACAGGATCGGGGTCGCAAGAATGCGAGTACGAAACTCGACGACGTGATTCAGGCGCATTTGCAGCATGAGGTCGAGAACCTGGCAAATACGTACCGGTCGCTCGACACGCGCGTGCTGAGTGAGGTGGTCGAGGCAGTTGCACACGCGAGGCGCGTGGTGATCATCGGGTATCGGCATAGTCATACAGTAGCCACGATGATCAGGCGCGAACTGATTCAGGTGCGCTCCGACGTAATGTTGTTGCCTGCGCCGGGCGACACCATGGGCGAATATCTCGGCGACCTGACCGCGAAGGATGTCGCGATCATCGTCGGCTTACGGCGCCGTGTGCCGGCGGTCGGTCTTGCCGCAGTTTCACTCGCTGAGGCCGGCGTGCCGATTGTGTATATGTCGGATGTCATTGCAGGGAAGCCGGCGCGATTGGCGCGCTGGGTAATCCGTTGCCACACGGATGGCCTGATGCTGTTTGACAGCAACGTCGGCATGACGGCGGCCGTCAATCTGATCTGCTCACTGGTTGCCGAGCGCCTGCTCGAACGGGGCAGCAACCATTTACAGCGGGTCGAAATATTGCACGAAAGTTTGCGTGAGTTCGAGTGAAGACGTAGAGAGTTATCTAAAGATCCTGCCGCACCTGTTAGGCAGAGGTAATATTTCCACGAGTAATGTTGAGGGGATGAACACCGATTGTTGACAATTTTCGTCGCTTGTCGAACGTCTCAAGCTGGCCGGTCCCTGCCTGTCCGCGATCGGCAACACGCGGCCCCGGCTGGCGTCCTTCGTGTCGACGCCGACTGAACCCCAGCGAGCGACCGGACTGAACCCCGTGCCATACTTGCGGATCCTCTCGCCCATATGTCAACGACCATGGTGACCGCCCTTTCCGCGTCCATCGGCTTTAACTTCAACCCACTCGACCGCCGCTCCGACAAGCGGGACGACCACACCTTCTTCGAGCATCTACGAAGCGACCCGGCCGCGCGCTTTCTCGTTTTCGACGGCGACGTCCCCTTGCTCAAGCGAGGCAGCGAGTATGACCCGTGGTTCGTCGCCAGCGAGACCGCTGCCTTTGGTCAGCCGCTTCATAGCATCTTCCTCGGGGAAGACACCGACGGCAGCGGACGCTTCGCGCTCGGCTTCGCGCTCAACCTTGCGCCACTGGACCCATCGCCAGGCATCGGCTATGACCGCATCGACCTTCGCTCGCTCGCGCTGCAAGACCTCGTCGCTGCGGGAACGCTGGGAATACTGGCCGAGGCGAAGTCGATGCTCGACTGGCATCGCCGCCACTCCTTCTGCGCAAACTGCGGCTCCGCAAGCCGCGTCACGACGGCCGGCTGGCAACGCATCTGCGATGTTTGCGGCGCACGCCATTTCCCGCGTGTGGATCCAGTCGTGATCATGCTGGTGATAGACGACGAACGCTGTCTCCTCGGACGCCAGCGCCATTTCGCCCCTGGAATGTACTCGGCGCTTGCTGGTTTCGTTGAACCGGGCGAGACCGCGGAAGACGCCGTGCGCCGCGAAGTGATGGAGGAAGCTCGCGTGAAGTGTGCACAGGTTGCCTACTTCGCGTCGCAGCCCTGGCCGTTTCCTTCATCGCTGATGATCGGCTGCTTTGCGCAGGCGAGCGACACCGACATCGTCGTCGATACGGACGAACTCGAAGACGCCCGCTGGTTCTCGCGCCAGGAGGTTGCGGCGATGCTCGCGGGAACGCACGCGGACGAGCTGTCGGCGCCTAAGCCGTTCGCCATTGCCCATCATTTGCTACAGGCGTACGTCGAGAAGGGTGGCTCGGTATTGCTCGGCTGAGCGCCCCGCAAAAGGAGCGCTTGCAATTGAACGGAATCGCCTAGTGCGCGAGGCCAGAAGCTGGATCGGTCACTCCGGCGTAAGGCGTCGGTGGGGACCGGTTCTCGCCGCCCCTAAGTTTATCCCGTCGGCCCGAGTCGAATGACGCGCGACGACCCACAAGGGACACTGGCCCGTGCGGGAAGCGGTCATTCGATTCGATGCAGTCGGATTCCTACTGACCGTCTGAGCGCGTGACCGAGTGGCACCAAACAGACAGTGCCTTTTCTGATGCGTCTAAGAAAAGGTATTCGTCAGCGTTGACTGTCTCAAAAAGTCGCGAATTGAGCTGGGTTCACGGTGCATGAGAGAATCCCGAGTTCGGCGCGAAATGTACGTCGCTGAGCCAGACATGAAGCGCTTCCTTCGCGGACGCTAGATAGCGACTTTCCTGCCTGTTACGACGATCTTGGAGAACGCATTGGTTACCGAGAACCCTTTCACTTCGCATTTCTTAAACAATGCCGTTATCGTTTTGGACGGGCTGCCTGAGGCTGAGTCTCCTAATGCGAGGAACGCATTCAACGCTTTGCGTGACCTGTCTTACAGATGGGATGATCTAAGGATCGAGTACATGCGTGCGAACACGACGGCGGCCATGAAAAGCGCGCTTGATTGGATTCTCGCGAACGTCAACAGCGGATGCTTGCCGATTATTCACTTTGAGTGCCATGGCGACGCTCATCGAGGATTTGAATTGGGAGATGCCGGTCAGTTCATGAGTTGGAGCGAGCTCGAAGTGCCGCTGCGCAAGATAAATATCGCAAGTAAGTGCAATCTTGGCGTTGTCATGGCAGCATGCTTCGGTATGTTCGCGATTTCGCCGTTGAAGATTGATCGCCCCTCCCCGTTTTACTTCTTGCTTGGAAGTCAAGACATCGTTACGGTGGGCGAGTTGCGATCGCAACTGCCTGCGTTCTATGAAACGCTCTTCGAGACAGGGAGCCTTGCGGCAGCTGTCGACAAAGTCCCGTCTTTTCAGCAATTCCACGCAGAGCGGCTCTTGGCTAATACGTTTGCCGACTATCTGCGTCGCAAATGCATGGGAAAGGAGAAGGCACGTCGTGTCGAAGAGTTGGTGACAAGACTTAATACCGAAAACCCCGGGGCGATCAACCGGGAGGGGATGCGGCGTGCCAGGAAGGCTGCCAAATCACTCGCGAAGGCAGAAGACCAAGGATCGTCTTTGAAGCGCTATACGAAAGCGTTTTTGCCCGGCCGAAAGGTCTCGTTCTCTCTTGAAGATCTTCTCGCGCTCGCTCGAGAAAGCAGTGGAGACCAAAACCTCGCCTAACCCCGAGAGCACTGCCGCGTAACCGGCTTCCCGCGATAGCGCGACTACTTCACGGCGGCCCGGTCTCATCAGAGAGTTGGGCCGCAGGGGTGAAAGTCTGCTGTTGACCGACTACTGTTCGATGCGGTCGGCCGTGCTCGACCCGTACGGTCGCACTCGTCTAGGGTCATGTGTCCATGCCTATCGTTGGAGGTTGCCGGCCGCCGAATTGCAAAGCGTCGAGTGTAGGCTCACTGATTTTAGGCGGACTTTCCGCTCCGTCGGTACTAAACGCCAAGATCAACTTGATCGTGGTGCAGGATGGCCCCCTTTTGTCGTTTGATCCTGAACTACAGAGAAGCTCCTAAATGCCCTACGCGCCTTGATCACTCTTGCGGACAGTCCTCCGGCCGTCAAAGTTGCTTTTACCGCATCAGGAGTAGTCGTGCAATCAGGGCCTAGGATCACCTCCACAAGTTTCATATCCTTTTGGAAATCGTAAAAGGGTGCACTCACAGTCCCGGAGCCGTCTCCGTTAGGTAACTGTTTCACGATCCAATCTTTTTCAAAAATGAGCTTCCGCCACTCTTGCTCGTAAGACCACGAACTCGCTTTAGTCGTCAACGTTTCGAGAAGCAGCGGTTCAAGTTGCGCTACCGTATTTTGAGTCAGATCGAGCGCATGAGGCTTGCGCGTTTTTCGATACGTGACTTCATGAATGTCCTCCGGACCAGTGTCGAACGCTAAAACCACCCCCCGATGACAGTCAGCATAGTGACTCCACATGACGGGTTCGCGACCGGATTTGCTGAGACACAGAAGGCCAACCTTCCTCTCCAGGAAGTCCTTCAATTTCCGCTGTATGCCTCGTTCTTCTTTCGTTTTGAAAGTTAAAGAAAGTAACTCAAATGGATCATTCAAGTTCTTAAGCGTGGCGACCTTCAGATGGCCGGTTCGCAACGTTTCTAGGGCGTAACGTGCTTTCGTGTAGTGGTAGAAGCGCATCGCCGGTTCAGGGGAACTAAAATACCGCCATTATCGCGCATCGTGCCGAGCATGTTGAAGCGTGCGACGACTCACATAGCGATTGTCAGCAATTCACAGGGGTATGCCGATTGACCGAAAGTGGCCGATTCTGTTGAAAAAGTCGTGTTTCGATTTGAGGTACGGGCT
>NZ_JARESS010000105.1:0-12071 GCF_046027915.1 Paraburkholderia sp. RL17-347-BIC-D | reverse complement strand
GCATTGCGGCGCTTTCCGCCGCCGCGCGGATGGTGAACGAAGTTTAGGAATCTAATAACAGGCTGTCAATCCTGAGTTCCCGCCTACGAACCGCAACGCGCTCGCACGCGCCGGTGTTGCGCTGCGGGAGTGACGCCATGCGGAAGCGGACGCAACGAACACGTCAAAAATTGCCTTGACAGTGCCGGGACAGTGCATGATATTAGAGACCTAAGTAGCCATCTATGCATTCATCCCACGCATGGCATGACACGTCATGCGAAGCCAGGAGGAGACAGATGAATCAGCACGAAGGGCGCTCACTCGAAGTGCCGGGTGTCAGCCACGGTAATGCGCCGATCCCGATGGGCGCGCGCGTCGGCAACATGTTGTATTCGTCGGGTATCCCAGGCAAGGATCCCGCCACGGATACGCTTCCCGATACCGCCGAGGCCCAGGCCCGCTTTGCGTTTCAGACCATGCGGGCGCTGCTGGCAGCGGGCGGCGCGGGTCTCAGGCACCTCGTTCGCATGACCGTCTACATCAAGGACGACAGCGCGCGCGCCGCAGTCAATCAGGAATGGTTGCGCTGCTTTCCGGATCCGCACGACCGGCCCGCGCGCCACACGCTCGTCTATGACCTGCCGGGCGGCATGCTGGTCCAACTGGAAGTCATCGCCGTAGTCTCGTGAGGAGGTTTTCCGACATGCCTATGATCATCGATTCTCATGCACACGTTGTCGTGCCGCTCGAAAGCTATCGCTACATGGCCGAACTGGTCGGCAACCGGGGCAATCCGAGCAGCGCGCCGACGCTGACCGAGAAAGCGGTGCGCGACGCCGCACAGACCATTATCGACATCATGGATAAGGTCGGCACCGACATCCAGTTTCTTTCGCCACGCCCTTACATGCAGATGCACTCGATCAAGCCGGCCAAAGTGCCGGCGCTCTGGGCGCGTCACATGAACGACCTCGTGTATCAGACCGTGCAGATGTTCCCGACGCGGTTTCGCGCAGTGGCCGCACTACCGCAATTCCGCGACACGTCGCCGGTCAACTGCTTTGAGGAACTCGACTTTCGCGTGAAGGAGCAGGGGTTCATCGGTTGTCTGCTCAATCCTGATCCGACCGAAGGCGAAGGTCCGCAGCCTCCCGGACTCGGCGATCCGTTCTGGTATCCGCTGTACGAAAAGCTCTGCGAACTCGACATTCCCGCACTCGTTCATTCGGCCGGCAGTTGCCAGTCGCGCGAAAGCTACACAATGAAGTTCATCAACGAGGAGAGCAATGCGATCGTTTCGTTGACCAATTCGGACGTGTTCGAGCGCTTTCCGAATCTGAAGCTGATCTTGCCGCACGGTGGCGGCGCCATTCCCTATCACATGGGCCGGTTTCGCGCTTGGGCCGTGCGTAAGGGCGGCGAGTCGTTCGACGACAAGCTCAAGCGTTTGTGGTTCGACACCTGCACATACGACAAGAACGCGCTCGAACTGCTCTTCAAGACGATCGGCACCGATTGCGTACTGTTCGCCACTGAAAATCCCGGCACCGGCAGCGCGACCGATCCAACGACCGGACGGGCGTTCGACGATCTGAAGCCGGTGATCGAAGGCATCGATTTCCTGAGCGACGAAGACCGCGACAAAATCTTCGAGTGCAATTGCGCGCGCCTCTACACGCGCTTCAAGAACTACAAATAAAGGGAAACGTCATGAACGGCAATTCAGCCTTGCCGGTGCAAGCCCAGCGTCATCCAGACGACGAGCAGCAGCTCGCGTTGGTGAAGCGCCTCGCCAGGCTCGACACGTGCGCGGTATCCGACGCGCTCGACCGGCTCGGCCTGCGCGGCGTCGCGTTCGGCCTGCGACGTCTCGCCGGAACGCATTCGTTCGCGGGCCGCGTGATCACGGTGACACTCGGTCCGGCGGATGGCGCGACCGCGCCCCGCCATCTGTGCACCACGGCGATCGATATGGGCGGCGCAGGTGACGTGATCGTGGTCGAGCATCACGCGCATCAGGAGGCCGCAGGGTGGGGCGGCATTCTGTCCTATGCAGCGAAGCGCAACGGTATTGAAGGCGTGATCGTCGACGGCATGTGTCGCGATATCGACGAAGCCGCTGGACTGGATTTTCCGGTGGTGGGCCTGGGCGCGGTGCCGGCCACCGCGCGGTCGCGCGTGATGGAGACGGCCTGCCAGGATCCCATCGTCGTGCGCGGCATTCGCGTGTATCCGCACGATTTCGTGCTCGCGGACGGCAGCGGCGTCGTGTTCGTGAAAGCAGCGCGAGCGTTAGAGGTGCTCGAACTGGCGGAGTCGCTGGCCGAGCGCGAAAGGCAGATGGTCGAACGCCTGCGCGCGGGCGAACCGGTTAGCGCGGTGATGGGACATCAATACGAAAGCATGCTGGACAAAAACGCTTCGAGGGGACAGGCATGACAGACAGCGCTGTTTCGTTACTGAGCCGCATGGATACGACCACCATCTCCGATGCGCTCGACAAGCTGGGGATCGCGGGACAGTGCCTGGGAATCGCACCGCTCGATCCCACTTTCCGCATGGCCGGTCCCGCATTCACGGTTCGCTACGTGCCGTGCGGCGTGCATGGCGGCACGGTCGGCGATTACATCGACGATCTGCCGGAAGGAACCGTCGTGACGCTCGATAACCAGCAGCGTGTCAACGCGACCGTATGGGGCGATATTCTGACGATCGTCGCCACGCGCAAGCATCTGGGCGGCACGGTGATCGACGGCGTATGCCGTGACGCGCCGCGCGCAATCGAGATGCGCTATCCCATCTTTTCGCGCGGCACCTACATGCGTACCGGCAAGGATCGCGTCGCGGTCGACGCGGTGCAATGCACTGTGTCGATCGGCGGCGTGCGCGTCAATCCCGGCGATCTGCTGGTCGGCGACCGGGACGGCGTGGTCGCCGTGCCAAAGGAGCGGTTCGAGCAGGTTGCGGAAGTGGCGCAGCGCATCGATGAAGCAGAGAACCGGATTCGCGAGGCCATCGAGCGCGGCGAACGCCTCGACGAGGTGCGCAAGACGCAGCAATACCATTCGCTGCAAACGCGGGACCGGTCATGAGCGCGTCATATTCCACCGAATTGCTCCACCACGCGCGACGGCTCGGGTCCGCTACCTTGCACGAGGCCGGCGGCAAGGTCGGCGCGCTACCCTCGGCGATCAAGCCGCTCGACATGCATTGGCGCCTTGCCGCGCCGGCCTTCACCGTTGCCGGCCCCGCGCTGGACAACCTGTGGTTGCATCGCGCGATTTATGCCGCGCCTAAAGGTGCAGTACTGATCCACGAATGCGGCGGCTACGTCGAAGCCGGCTACTGGGGCGGCGTGATGACGAACGCGGCGCTCGCCCGCGAACTGGCCGGTTTCATCAGCGAAGGCGGCGTGCGCGATGTCGAAGAACTGCGCGCGTTGGGCCTCGCTGTGTTTGCCGCCAACATCTGCATCCGCGGCACGGGCAAGCGCGCGGACGGCGCGGGCGCGCAGGGTGGCCCGGTGCTGATCGGAGATGTGCTCGTCAGCACGGGTGACCTCGTGGTGGCCGATGCCGACGGCGTGGTCGTGCTGCCCGCCGCGAGCGCGGCAAACATCGTGTCCAAGGGCGTCGAGCGCGAAGAGAAGGAGAGGGACATCGTCGCGCGACTCAAACGCGGCGAACGCTCGCTAGATATTTACGGCTTGCCGGAGAACGCACAATAAGGGAGTGAGAGATGGCTCAAATCGTGCTCGGTATCGGCACGTCGCATACGCCGCTTTTTACGCTCGACAGCAGCGACTGGTGGCATCGGGCGCAAGCCGATTTCAATAACCCGGCGCTCAATCTTTCGGACGGCCGCCGTCTGAACTATGCGCAGTTGCTTGCCGAAGTGGGTCCACGCTACGAAGAAGCCGCGCAGCCCGAAGAACTGCATCGCAAGGCGATCAGGTGCGACGCCGCGCTCGATTATCTTGGCGACATGCTGGAACTGGCCGCACCCGACATCGCGTTGATCGTCGGCGACGATCAGGGCGAACTGTTCGGCGCTGACAATCAGCCGGCATTCGCGGTGTACTACGCGGACAATCTCGTCACTAGCGACGCCTACGGTCACGAAGGCAGCCCGGACTGGGTTCGCACCATGGGCCGCGGCTATATGATGGACGATAACCACGCCATCCGCGGCGAGGCGGAGTTCGGCCTGAAAGTTGTCAATGGCCTGATCGAGCGCGAAGTGGATGTTGCCGCGGTGGCGCGCATTGGCGATCGTGAGCGCTGCGGGCTGGGTCATGCATTCGGTTTCGTGGTCAAACGGCTGTTTCGCAGTCGGCCCATTCCCGTGGTGCCTATTCTGCTGAACACGTATTTCCAGCCGAACGTTGCGAGTGCATCGCGTTGCTACGATATCGGCGCGAAGCTGCGTGATGTCCTTGCCGCGATCGACGGCAACGCACGTGTTGCGATCATCGCCTCAGGAGGGCTGAGTCATTTCGTTGTGGATGAAGCGCTCGATCTCGGCGTACTCGAAGCGCTCGAATGCAACGACGCACGCGCCTTGCGAGGGCTGCCGCGTGGTGCGTTGAATTCCGGGTCATCGGAGATACTGAACTGGGTGCTGGCGGCCGGCGCGCTGCAATCGCTGCCGGTCGTGTGGAAAGAGTACGTTCCGATCTACCGCACCCCCGCCGGAACCGGGGTGGGCGCGGCCTTCGTTGTCTGGAAACCGGCGTAACGGATCGCGCGAACTTCGCGTGCTGCCCGCGCCGCAAGCGTTGCGGGAGGCAACATGAGCGAGCCGCTCAGAATCTGCATTGCTGGTGCTGGCGCGTTCGGCGTCAAGCATATCGAGGCTTTGTCCGCGATCGACGGCGCAGTCGTCACGACGCTGGTCGGACGCGACGCCGCGCGGACCGCCGAGATCGGCGCGCGCTTCGGCATCGCCGATACCGCGACGGACTTTGCGGCGACGATTGCCCGCAACGATATCGACGCGGTGATCCTGTGCACGCCGACCGGCGTGCACGCGGAGCAGGGACTCGCCTGCCTTGCCGCGGGCAAACACGTGCAGATCGAGATTCCCATCGCCGATAACCTTGCTGACGCGCAGGCGTTACTCGACGCACAGCGTGCCAGTGGCCTTGTCGGCATGGCGGGTCACACGCGGCGCTTCAATCCGAGCCATCAATGGTTACATCAGAAAATCGCAGCAGATGAGTTGCGTGTCCAGCATCTGGTCGCGCAAACGTTCTTTTTCCGGCGCACCAATACCAACGCTCTCGGCGAGCCGCGTAGCTGGGTCGATCATTTGCTCTGGCATCACGCGTGTCATACCGTTGATCTGTTCGCGTATCAGACGGGTGAGCCCATCACGCTGGCGCGAGCAATCGAGGGCCCGGCCCATCCGGTTCTAGGCATCGCGATGGACATGTCGATCCAGATGAAGTCGCGCTCCGGCGCGCTGTGTACGCTTGCGCTCTCGTTCAACAACAATGGGCCGCTCGGCACCACGTTTCGCTACATCTGCGATAACGGCACTTATGTGGCGAGCTACGACGACCTCGTCGATCACCACGGAAACCCGGTAGACGTGTCGAGCGTCGACGTGTCCATGAATGGAATCGAGTTGCAGGATCGAGCTTTTATCGAGGCAATCCGCACCGGGAGAGAGGCACCGTCGAGCTTCGCGAACGTGCTGCCCGCTTATATCACGCTCGACCAACTCGCTCGTTCGCTGAACGATGCTTAAACGCTAGCGAATCGAGACATCGAACACACATCAAGGGCGGGGCCGCGCGCTCACCAGCGCCGGCTCCTCGGCGCGCACGTCGACAAAGGCCGGGCGCTTCATCAGCGCGATCACCGTGTACATGATCAGTGACAGGCCATTCAGGCCGATGATCATCACGAACGCCGCGAGGAATTTGCCGCCGAATACGCCGACCAGGTAACCCATCGCCGCGGGCGAAAACGAACCAAGCAAATTGCCCAGGCCCACGACGATGCCGGTCGAGCGCGCGATCTGCGTATGCGGGACATAATCGTGCAGCATCGCGCTATGCAGGCCGCCGAAAATCATCGGCGCGGCAATGCCGAGTACAAGCAGGAACGCCGTGACGAGCAGCCACGGCACGCTCATGGCGATCGAGAGGCCGGCCATGGTGGCAAGCGCAACGATGGCGCCGACCCATGCACGGTGACGCGCTTTATCGGCGAGATAGCCGACGAGGACCACGGTGAGGATCGGCGCGATATAGCTGATCGAGATCACGCCGCTCATGCTTTTCATCGACAGTCCGCGTTCCCGCACGAGGTAAGTCGGCAGCCACGTCGTGAGCCCCCACAGAATAGCCGATGAACTGGCGTGAACGAGAATCAGCAAGACGATGCGAATGTTCAGCAACGATTGCGCGAGCGTGGGCTGTTCGCCGCTCGCGGTGCTGACCAATGGCGCCGCGCCGCTGCGGATGTAGGCGACTTCGGCCTCGTTGACGAAGCGCGCTTTCGCCGGAAGGTCGGCGCCGAAGAAGAAGAACAACGGCACCAGCACGAACGAAAAAATCCCGAGCGAAATGAATACACCACGCCAGCCCAGTTCGAGCAGAATCGCCGTGATGATCGGAATGCCTACGGCGATTGCGGCGAATGCGCCGCTCACCCACATGCCGGTGATCCGTGAACGTTCGCGCGACGGGAACCACCGCCCCGTGTAGCTGTTCGCGAGCGGCCAGATGCAACCTTCGGCTGCGCCCAGCAGTGCACGCGCTGCGTACAATTCGACCACGTTGGTGGTGCGGCCGCACATGAAGGTAAAAAACGCCCAGCCGCATATGCTGACCATTGCCGAGCGCCGCGGTCCGAGCCAGTCGATCACGAAACCCCACAACAGCATGCCGATTCCGTAGCCCGCCACGAACAGCGTATTGAGCAGACCGATATGGGCCGGCTTGCCGACCAGATCGAGTGCGTGCAGAAAGGTGCGATCCGCGATCACGACGGACATGTTCGTCTTGTCCAACTGCACGGTGAACGAGAACAGGATCAGGAGCGGCGCGATGACCAACCAGCGGCCGCGAGTTCGCTTGAGGGCACCCGTCGACGCTTCGTGCAGCGAATTTCCGTTCATCGCGTTTCACCGTTCGGTTGTGAACAGACATGCCGATTGTCTCGTCGTGCAGGCCGCGCCGGGATGGAGCGAGTGGAGCGGGGCACGTTGCCGCTGGCGCGGCTATCACTTAGTTATCTAAGCGTTGTGTGCTGAGCATTTTCCTCTCCTTGTCCAGCTTGTCAATCGGGATGCGTACGTTGGAACGTAGAGAAATACCCTCATCGAAATGCGAGCTCCGCGGGGGTTGTGGGTCGCCCACAACTTCATCGTCTTCCTCTATACTTTGGTATCTAATATTAAAGCCCTCATGTCATGTGCAGTGCGATCGAAGGCGACGTTAGCGGAGACAGTCAGATGAAGGGAAGACAGTTTCGGATTGGTGTAGTCGGACTCGGCACGGCTGCGCGCATGATGCTGCCGGCCATTGCCGCTCATCGCGGCATGGTGCTGGCTGCAGTCGCTGATCCCGTCACGGAAGTGCGCGAGTCCGTCGGCGCGCAGTGGGGCGTGCCGGCGTTCGATGGCATCGAATCACTCGTTGCGGCGCAGCATCTGGATGCGGTATACATCGCGACGCCCACCGAGTTGCACGCACGGCACACCCGCATCGCTGTAGAAGCCGGATTGCACGTGCTGTGCGAAAAGCCGATGGCAGCGCATCTCGACGACGCGCAAGCAATGGTGGATGCGGCGGCCCGCGCGCAACGTGTGTTGATGATCGGGCATTCGCGCAGCTACGATGCGCCGATTCACAAGATGCGCGAAATCATCGAAAGCGGCGCGTTGGGGCGTGTGCGAATGGTCACGCAATTGTCGTACACTGACTGGATCTATCGCCCGCGCCGTCCCGACGAACTCGACCCTGCGCATGGCGGTGGCGTCACTTATCGGCAGGGCGCGCATCAGTTCGATGTGATCCGGCTGCTAGCCGGTGGCCTTGCCACGCAGGTTAGCGCGACCACTTTCGATTTCGATGCTGCGCGACCGGCCGTTGGCGCACACACGGTCGTCGTTCGCTTCGCCGACGGAGCCATCGGCAACGCGATCTACAACGGCTATGGCGCGTTCATGTCGGCAGAATTATCAGACGATGTCGATGAAGGCGGCTTTGCCGCCGACCCTGCTGCAATCGGCGCCCGGCGGCGCGCGCATGTGGGCGTACATCAGGACGAAATCGCCGCGAAGCGGGAACGCTCCGCGAAGATGCATCGCGGGCAGCCGCCTTACCATCCGTCGTTCGGCCTCACGCTCGTGAGTTGCGAACACGGCGACATGCGTCAGTCGCGTCACGGTATTTCCATTTATACCGCACAAGGCCGCGAGGACATGGCGTTGCCGATTCCGCCGGGGCCGCAGGACATGGTCGTCAATGAGTTTCATGATGCGCTCGCGGGGTTGAGGGCGCCCGTGCACGATGGTCGATGGGGACTCGCGAATCTGGAAGTGTGCGTCGCCGCGACGGAATCGGCGCGCAGTGGAAAAGAGGTCACGCTCACTCGTCAGGTCGCGGTGCCATCGCCGGTGGCGCGTTAAAACGTTGCGACAGCACGCGCGCCCAACACGCTTCAGGTAAGCAGAGACGCTTGCTTATTGTTGCGCGGCGCCACCGCTCGCAGGTTCGCGCAACAGATGCGCGACGCTCGCGGACGAACGCTCGGCCCAGCGGCTCGTCGACAGAAAGCCGAGCGCGATGATCGCCGCGCCGATCACGACGACACCCCACCAGACCGGATGCGTCGCCTCGGCGAAGTTCATGCCGGTAGCGGTTCGTGCATGCGTAATGACGCCCGCGAGCGCGACGCCGAGCGCAGCGCCGATCTGCCGGCTCGTCGACGCGATCGCCGCGGCGAGTCCCGCCTGCGCGAGCGGCATGCCCGACACGGCCGTGTAAGTAACGGTGGCGTTGACCATGCCGACGCCGCAGCCGAACAGCAGATAGCAGGCGAACAGCGCCGCAAACGGCGTGTCCGGCGCGAGCTGGGTTTGCCAGAGCGCACTCGCCGTCAAGCTGATGCCGCACAGTACGATGTTCGGCCGCGCGCCATAGCGATGCAGCAGCCATCCAGAGAGCGGCGAGCAGACGATCATGCCGAGCGCCATCGGCAGCGTGCACAGGCCGGCCAGCATGGCCGAGAGACCGCGCGTTTCCTGCAGATATAACGAGTTCAGAAAGAGGAAGCCGGAAAAGGCGCCGATCGATCCGATCGCGAGCAGCGTCGCGCAACTGAACGGCACGTTGCGGAAAAAGCGCACGTCAAGCATCGGCTGGCGTTGGCGCGCTTCGTGCATCAGCAATGCGACGGTCGCAAGCGCGGACAGCGCGAAGATGCCGACGATGATGGCCGATCCCCAGCCGATTTCATGACCTTCGATCACGGCGAACGTCAGTGCGGCCAGCGCGATCAAGACGAGTAGTTGCGCCAGCGGGTCGAGTGGTCGCGCCTGCTGTGCGCGCGATTCGGGAACGAGGCAGGCGGTCAGCACGATGGCCGCCGCGCCGAAAGGCAGATTGACCCAGAAAATCGCGCGCCAGCCGATGCTTTGCGTCAGCAGGCCACCCACGAGCGGTCCGATCGCCATCGAAATGCCGACCACAGCGCCCCATAATCCGGTCGCGCGCGCGCGTTCTTTCGGGTCCGTGAAAACGTGCGTGATGATCGACATCGCCACGGGATTCAGCATGCAGCCGCCGAGCGCCTGCACGGCGCGAAACGCGATCAGCCAACTCACAGTAGGCGCCACGCTGCACAGCAGCGAGCCGATCGAAAACACGCCCATGCCGATCTGAAAGATTCGCCGTCTGCCGAAGCGGTCCGCGAGCGAACCGCCCAACATCAGGAACGAGGCGACCACGAGCGTATAGGCGTCGATGATCCATTGCAGCGCGGAGAGCGAGGCGTGCAGGTCGAGCCGGATGGCCTGCAGCGCGACGTTGACGATGGTGACATCCATCGAGACCATCAGCAGGCTCAGGCAGCACGTCGCGAGAATCACGGTGCGCCGGGCGGGCGAGAGTTCCTGCATGGCGGCTGCCCGGCGCTGGGCGCTCAGACGCGCGCGGCGAGCGCGGTGTCGATTGCGGACAGCAGGCGCGGGTCGTCCGCAGTGACGTCGGGCGAGAAGCGCGCGAGAACCGCTCCGTCCCGGCTAATCAGGAATTTTTCGAAATTCCACAGCACGCCTGGAGCGGGATTGGCCGGCACGCCACGCTCGGTCAGACGCTGCCGCATCGGGCCTTCGCCGGTCGCGTCGGGCACGGCTTGGGTCAATTCGTGATATAGAGGATGCTGGTCTTCGCCCACCACCGAAATTTTCGCAAAGAGCGGAAAGCTCACGCCGTATTGCGTGTCGCAGAACGCGCGAATTTCCTCGTTCGTGCCGGGTTCCTGACCTTTGAAGTTGTTGGCCGGGAAGGCGAGAATCTCGAAGCCTTCAGCGCGCTTTCTTTCATATAGCGTTTGCAGCCCTTCGTATTGCACCGTAAGCCCGCATTTTGACGCGACGTTCACGATCAATAACACCTTGCCGTCGTAGGACGACAGATCGGCGGTGTCGCCGGCGTTCGTTTGCAACGGAATCTTGCGGATGGCTGACATGGCGCGCTCCCTGTATTGCGAGTGGACGAGCAGCGATAATACGCGCGCCCGGCGAATGCCGCTGCGCGCGAGGCGCTCACGCCCTATAGATCCACTGTCGACTTTGCAAATACCTCGTCCACGTTGACGCGGTGCGCGGTCAGCCCCTGTTCGTGCAGATATTGGGCTACACGCTCCACGACTGGACGCGAGGCCTTCATGCCATACGCCTTCGGATCCTGAACAAGCGTCTGTTGTACGGACGCATCCACGAGGCCGGTGTCGAGGAAAGCACGCATGCCTTCGAGCGTGTCGCGCTCCGCTTCGTTTTTTGCGTCGACAAATGCATGATAAAGATTGAGTGCGAGCCATGGGTGCTGTTCATACAGCGCGCGGCGGATCACCACCGTGTGATTGATCGGGTAGATGCCGGTCTTGGCGTAAAAGCGCCGCGTTTCAGCCAGCTTGTCCGCAAAGAGCGGTTTGACCTTCTCGACCTTGCTGATGTCGATCGTGCTGCGATCGACCAGATTGCGCGAGGTCAGATAAAGCAGCGTGCCGTCCAGTTCGCCGCTGACGAGCATTTCGCCGATATTCGTCGAGGGTGGAATCTGATTGAGACGAACGCCCTCGGGCGGCCTGAAGCCGGTGGCGCCGCCATGGCTTTTTTCCGGGCCGCGCTCCATGAACCATTCGATGTCTCGAGCCGCCACGCCGAATTCGTGCTCCAGTATGCCGCGCGACCATAACGCCGCAGTCTGCTGGTATTCGGGCACGCCGATACGTTTGCCGCGCAGATCTTCCGGACGTTCGATGCCGCGATCGGTACGCACCAGAATATTTGTGTGGAAGAACTGCCGGGACGTGTAGACGGGCAGTGCAACCCAGTCACGATCGCCACGCGATGCCGCAATGAATAGCGACGAGAGCGACATCTCCGAAACGTCGAAGTCGCCGTACTTCAACTGACGCCAGAACATCTCGGACGGATGCACGACGGTGGGTATCAACTTCACGCCTTGCGCATGCACGCGGCCTTGCGCGAGCGGGCGGGTGCGTTCGTTGTCGGATAGCGCAATGCTCAAGGTGATCGTGTCGCCGCTCATGGTCGTTATCTCCTCGGAGGGAGTGGAAATGTCATCAAGCTGGAGGGGGCAGCCGTCTGCCCGGCTGCATGGTTAGCTTTCTAGTTAGCCGTCTAATAATCGACCAGCACCGGATGTGTGTCAAGCGAGTCGAAGTATGAAAAATGCGGCCTTAGGGCTTTCCCGATGTATGTAGTAACGGGGGAACATGGCTCACGACGTCGATTGACACGATTAACTTAGATGCCTAAACTTAATCCGAAATCATCGATAACCGGTTGACGGGCGGCACTACAAACACGCCGCTTTCGTCATCGAG
>NZ_JARESS010000104.1:0-12755 GCF_046027915.1 Paraburkholderia sp. RL17-347-BIC-D | reverse complement strand
AAACTCTCTCATCCGACGCTCAAGCTCGGCAATATCCTTCGAAGCTGCGAGGTGTTCATCACGGCGGGTCCGGTGGAAATTTCTCAGCCACTGGTCGAGGCGTTCTAATAGGAACGTCAAAAGCATACGTACACCCGATTCGGTTGATGGCTATTCAAGGTTTCGTTGGCGGAAACGCTTTACCGTTGTGCACGCAGAAGCTCTTCTGGCACTGCACGGTATTCCCGAATGGTAGATAGCAATTGACGGCGTTCCCTTGAGGTCAGTATGTGATGCGGGCGACTCTCATTCAATCGAGTGGATGCATCGAAGCATGCCAAACGTACAGCGTTTCATGCCACGCCGGGCGACTGATTTCTTTTGTGTTCGTTGTCGTGCGGACTGACAGGACCGGGCAGATACTGCCTGGACGTCTATCGGTTGAAATTCCCGGTCATCATGCGGTCTGAATCCATGCAAAGTGAAAGTATGGGTTGGGCGACAACTGTCCCTGGACAAACGATGAATGCCGCGTAGCGCATGTGTGACCGCGTTGGGTCGGCTAGCTGCTGTTCGCCTTGCATCGAGGACCGGCCGTAACGGGGTCGTGTGCGGCCGATCGCCGGCAGGCAGTAAGCGGCCAACGATGGGCGGTCGTCACCCGCAGTCCACGGGCCGTTGCTCATCCCGTGACAGACACTCCCGGTATTTTGATGGTCGACCTTCACGGGTCGAGCGGGATCAACTGAGCAACCGCCTGCCTCGTGAACGCAGAAAACCGAATGGTTCGATAGCCTGGTTGCCCGGCAATTTCTGCATCTGGCCTCGCCTGTCGTGTCATCGATAGCGGCGGTTCAAACGTTAGAAGGGGGACAGTCGCTACCGCGACCAACGAAGGTCCGACATCTTTATTACATTCCACCTCAATGTATCTTTCCGCGTGAATACGATCCAAATGCCATTTTCTATCGTTTCCATTACAAGGATCGGAGCGCTCGCCGCGTCGCTGTGCGGCATGCTGGCCATAGCGAATTGCGCGAATGCCGCGGATAGCGTAATCGTGCTCGATTCCGGTGAAGCGCAACTGACGCTGATCGACGAGGCCACGCACAAAATCATCGGCACGGAGCCGACCGGCAAGGAACCACATCATCTGATGATCACGCCCGACGGCCGCTCCCTGATCGTTGCTGATTCGGTGTCGAACAACCTGATGCTCGTCGACCCGCACACCGGCAAGTTGCAGCGCATTGTGGAGGGCGTCGAAGATCCGTATCAACTCGGCTTCTCTCCGGATCGCAAATGGTTCGTCACGGCTGCGCTGCGCATGGACCGCGTCGACATTTACCGATATGACGGTACGAATATGGCGCTGGTCAAGCATATCGAACTGGCGAAGACACCCAGCCACATGACGTTCGCTTCCGACAACCGCACCGTGTTCGTCACGCTACAGGATTCCGGCGAACTCGCAGCGATCGATCTGCCGACCCAGAAAGTGCTTTGGAAAATGCACGTGGGCAATGAACCCGCAGGTCTGTGGTTGACTCCCGGTGACCACTACCTGCTGGTCGGCATGACTGGCGAAGACGATGTGGCCGTGGTGGACTGGCACAAGCAGCAGATCGTCAAGAAGATCCACACGGGCCGTGGCGCGCACAACTTCCGCAACCTCGTCGACGGCAAGCATGTAGTGGTCTCCAATCGCGTCGACAGCACCATCAGCATCATCGACTACACCACGCTTACCAATGCCGGCGATATCACCGGGCTGATGCCCGGGCCCGATGACATGGAACTAACTCCCGACAAGCGCTATCTATGGGTGGGATTCCGCTTCGCGAAGCATGTGGGCATCATTGATCTGACCACCCGCAAGCTGATCGATACCATTGCGGTGGGCCGCTCGCCGCACGGCATCTTTTTCGACAACCGTGCGCCGGTCGTGGCGCCTAATCCAGACTAGGCGGGGCAAGTCCTCTGAAACTTGCCGTTACATGAGTTCTGGCAGAACTGCTAAAACGCGAGGATTCAGATGTTTCATGAAATCGTCGCACAACTCGACAATATGGTGTCCGCGCTGCAGACGCTCTTATATGTCGACGTCGTGCAGCCGTTCTTCTATCGCTTCGGCTTGATGGGTTTCGATGAAGACACCTATGACGCACTGTACTGGGTGATTATCGGCGTGCTGGAGATCGTCGTGATGTATCTTGCGTTGCGGCCGCTTGAAGCGCTGCGCCCCATTGAACTGTGGCAGGATCGCAAGGCGCTGCGCGCTGACGTGATCTACACGTGGATCATCAAGCTCGGCATCATCAACATTGCGTTCTTTTTCATGTTGCAACCGCTATTCTTTCACTGGCAGAGCCTGATATCGATCTACGACATACCGAACGTCAATATCGACGGCCTCTGGCCAGGCGTGACGGATCAGCCGGTCGTGTCGTTCCTGATCTATCTGATCGTCCTCGATTTTGCCGGCTACTGGTATCACCGCTGGCAGCATCGTTTCGGCGTGTGGTGGGAACTGCATGCGGTGCATCACAGTCAGCAGCAGATGTCACTGTGGGCCGATGACCGCAACCACTTTCTCGACGACATCATCCAGGCAGCGTTCTTCGCGGCGATCTCGCTGTTTATCGGCGTGCAGCCGAGCCAGTTCGTGGTGCTGGTCGCGGTCAGCAACTCCCTGCAGAGCATCCAGCACGTCAATGCACGCCTGCCGTATGGCTGGCTGCTCGAGCGCATCATCGTCAGCCCGATCTTTCACCGCCGCCACCACGCGGTGGGCTACGGCCATGAAGGCACGGCTTACGGCTGCAATTTCGGCGTGCTGTTCCCGTGGTGGGACATGATGTTCCGCACCGTTTCATGGAACCCCGCCGTCGAGGCGACCGGCATCCGCGACCAGCTACCCGTACCGCATGGTTCAGGGCGTTCGTATGGCGACGGATTGATCGCGCAGCAGTGGCTCGCGTTTGGCCGAATTGTGAAGCGTCTGCGCGGGCAAAGGAATTACGCGGGGGGTGCCGTGGAGTGAGTGTAACTGACGCCGTGCACCTTGTTGCTGCGGTCGCACAGAACTGCGCCGCATGTTTGCGACCCGGCTAAAACCCGACAGCGCCGTCAGCCCCGGTCCGCGCGCCCGGAGTTGCGCACGTTTTGTAACCGACCGCTTTGGATGGTGAGTCGCATCCGGATGTCTCCAGTGGGTCCCATTACCGCCGATCGCATTGGGCGAACGCTCGCACGTGAGGCTTGCCTTGATGCTCGCCTATGAGTGAGTACCTCGGCTGTGCACCTGCCCCCACCGGGTTGATTGAAAAGCACACATGTGCGAGTCATACTTCGGGTCTCCCGTAACGGCTCACCTTTTGGCCTCCCAATCCAGACTTCCTGCTTGAACTGGGCGGGGACTTCGCGTTCGTCGGACCGCAACGACGCTTGCGCATCGGCGACAGCTGGTTTCGCGTGGACCTACTGTTTTTCCACCGGCGGTTGCGCTGTCTGGTGATTATCGATCTCAAGCTGACAGAGCTGAACCATGCTGATGTCGGCCAGGTGCACATGTACTGCAACTATGCGAAGGAGCACTGGACGCTTCCCGGCGAAAACCCACCGGTGGGCCTGATCCTGTGCGGACGAACGCTGAGATTGCCCGCGACGCACTCGATGGCTTACCCAACAAGATACTTGCTGCCGAGAACCACACGGTACTGCCGGATGAACAGGTGCCTGCCGAGGAATTGGAAAAAACGCGCCGAGAATGGGAAGCGCAACACCCAACCCTGACTAACAGCGGCAAAACGCGCGACTAGCGGCGATGCGGAAAACGAGTTGTGGTGCACCGCTGGCCGACGTCGGTCTGTTGATCGGCCTAAGCGGTCGTCGGTCGATCAACAAGTCAACGGCCGGTTGAATCCGCCGTCGTTCAACTGACAATGGATGACCGGTTTCTTCCGTTTGCCGATCAAAAACGCACGCAGCGAGCGTTCGCGGCGCTGTGTCGGCTCTGTCGCGGTAAGGCGAGCGGGTAAACTTGAGCGACAGAAATTGGGATGACCACGATGGCTATGAAGGGCAAGACGCCGCGCAAGACATTATCACCAGCGATCGCGAAGGTGCTGAAGCGACTGCACTATCCACTGGACGTGATTCTGCTATGCGTGCGGTGGTAGTAGCGGCGCGCTGCAGCCTTGTCGCGATGCGCCCGCAACACGAAATCGACCGTCTTGCCGGCCTTATCCACGGCTCGATACAGATACTTCCACTGGCCGCGTACCTTGACGTACGTCTCATCCATCTTCCAGCTCTTGCCGACCGGACGCTTGTACTTGCGAAAAGCCTTCTCGAACAGCGGTACGAGTTTGATCACCGAGGATGCACGCTCGAATGGTCGACCTGGAAGCCGCGTTCGGCCATCATTTCCTCAAGATCACGCAGGCTCAGTGAGTAGGCCACATAGCCATCGATCGTAACGGCGCGCCTGAGACCGTGACCATGGATAAAAGCGGGGCCAATCTGGCTGCCCTCCGGGCCATCAATACCGAACGGGAAACACCCATCAAGGTCCGGCAGGTCAAGTATCTGAACAACATGGTCGAGCAGGATCATCGGGCGATCACACGCCGAACCAGGCCGATGATGGGCTTCAAGGATTTCAGGTGTGCCTGCATCATCCTGTCAGGCATTGAGACGAAGCATATGATCAGCAAAGGCCAGATGAAGGACGCCGGCGTTACCCAAACCCCTGCCGATCAGTTCTATTCTTTAGTAGCTTGAGGACTCCTTGTCATAGCGGATGTTTTCGCTTCACGGTCCTTATCGCGACGCAACCGGTTAATGCTGATGTTGATCCCTATGAGGGCGAGTCTCCGAGTCCTGCCTTCGTCGATATTCGAAGGCTGTCGCACATGTTGGGTATATCGTCGCAGACCATAAGCAGATCGCTTCTAGCCGGATCTGAGCATCGGCAGTGTAGCTCAAGCTCCAAGCACTGCCGTTTCTGATCAGGCCTCGGCTATCACAGCGTGCTGTTTCAGCGCCCGAGCGAGAGCATCTGTCCTTGCCATAAAGTTCCGTTGGACGCGACATGCCGCGCTTGCGAACGAGAGATCCCCTATGTGATCAACGCGAGCGTCCTCGAAGCGCCGTTTCGATGCCCGTCTTGCCGGACGCGCTATGGAAGTTCGTTCTCGATCTCGAATCTGAGACCGATGCGTAGGGAAGGGCGGATAGCAATTCATCGCCGATGCATTGCCAGCGCTGTCGCGTGACCGACTGGTGTGTGCAATTTCGACCTTCTGCTCGTATAGCGTTAACCCGACGCCAGCAGACGACTCGCAGCCGCCCGAACGCGGATTGACAGTCTTATACGCGCAACAGTGACGTTTTTATTTCGGTATACGGCTGACGAAGCGGCAAACCTCTCGAAATATGGGCTCTGACGGGAAGGCCGGTCGATTTTTTCGCGAGCGGATTGCAAACGCCGCGCAGCGACTTTTTGAATAGCATCCCCCGGACACCTGACATTCACGTGCCGACTGCGCTTGGCGCGTCGTCGGCCAACGCGGGCGGTTCATCCCTCGTGACTGTCCGTAGTCGGTATTTAGCCTGAGCAACCAGCGACGGCGACAAGACTGGCGTCCGATTCGCGACCGAGTAGACTAGTCGTCAATCGTTGCGGTTCGCGAAGTGATCACTTCGACCGACATACGTGCGGGCCTGCGCCCCACTTAACAGTCGAAATGCCTGATGTCGATATCAGGCCAGGTCACCAAGGGAAAAAACTGGGGGGGCAATGACCATCGCGATCTGTCAGACCCTTGAGCGGATCTGCGCGACAGCGGGCGCGGATCTCTACCGTGCCCGCCGCACGACGGATGGGATGCCGGTGCTGCTGAAGCGCCCTCCGGAACCCGCAGTAGCAGCCCAATCCGCTCGTTTGAAGCGCGAATACCTGCTGCTTCAATCGTTGAATGTCGCGGGCATTGCGAAACCACTCGCGCTAGTCAAAGAGGGCGGCGGCTTGGCGCTGATCCTGGAATACTTTGCGGGCGAGTCGCTCGAAGCCGTTTTGGGCCGTGAGCTGCGAATGGACGTGGCGCTTTGCCTGCGCATTGGCCACCATCTGGCCGATGCATTGGCGGGCATCGACAGCGCGATGGTCATCCTTCGGGATGTCCGGCCCGCTAATATTCTGGTCGCGCCAGCGACTGGGCACGTCCTCCTGGTGGATTTCACACTCACCACGGCCCAGGAATCCAACACCGTCTCGCCAGAGGGCGTCGTCGTACCCGTGGGGGATTGGGCGTACGTGTCCCCCGAGCAAACCGGCCGCATGAATCGTCCGGTGGATTACCGGACCGCTTTCTACTCGATGGGCGTATTGCTCTATCGCATGCTGAGCGGCCAGTTGCCGTTCGAGGCGAACGATCCACTCGAATGGACGCATTGTCATGTCGCCCGCATGCCTGCGTCGCCTCATGAGATCGTGCCGGAGGTGCCGCTACCGGTGTCGGATATCGTGATGAAGCTGTTGGCCAAGCTACCGGAAGACCGGTACCAGAGTGCGTACGGGCTGCGCGCCGATCTCGACCAGTGTCTCGCGCAATGGCAGGCCTCGGGCCGGATCGAGCCGTTCCCGCTCGGTACGGAGGACATCCCGGAGCTTTTCCAGGTGCCGCGCAAACTTTACGGACGCGATGAGGAAGCGAAGCGGCTCCTCGACGCATTCCAGCACATGACGTCAACCGGCCAAGCAGTGCTCGCGAGTGTCTGCGGCTACTCGGGCATCGGCAAGTCGGCGCTGGTCGACGCGTTGCGCAAGCCGATTGTCGCGAAGCACGGCTATTTCATTTCGGGCAAGTTCGATCAGTACCAGCGCGATATTCCGTATGCCACCCTCACGCAAGCGTTTCGCGAACTGGTGCGGCAACTGCTGGCCGAAAGCGAGACGGACATTGCCGGCTGGCGGCAACGGATCCAGGCCGCGGTAGGAGTGAATGGCCAGCTTATTGTCGATGTGCTGCCGCAGGTCGAGATCATCATCGGACCCCAGCCGCCGGTTGCGGCGCTGCCGCCGAGCGAGGCGCAAAACCGGTTCCGGATTGTGCTCCGGCAATTCGTCGCGGTGCTCGCGAGTGAGGACCACCCGCTGGTCGTCTTCCTGGACGATCTGCAGTGGACCGATGCGGTCTGCCTGACGCTCATCGAAGACCTGATCACGCATCCGGACACGCGCTATCTGCTGCTGATTGGCGCCTACCGCGATAACGAAGTGGACGCATCCCATCCGCTCGTGACCACCCTCGAGACGATCCGCCACAGTGGCGCACCGGTGACGGACCTCAAACTCGCACCGCTGTCGCTCGTGCATCTGAACGAGTTGGTGGCCGATACGCTCCATGCGTCACCGGTCGTCTGCGAACCGCTCACGCGGCTGGTCTACGAGCGCACCGAGGGCAACCCGTTCTTCTTTATCCAGTTCCTGGACACGCTGCATAAGGAGGGGTTGTTGCGGCATGACACGCGACACTGGGCCTGGCAGTGGGACCTGGATCAGATCAAGGCGAAGGACTTCGCCGACAACGTCGTCGACCTGGTGATCGGTAAGTTGCGTCAGTTGTCTCCCCCAGCGCAGGAAGCGCTGCAGCTGGCCGCATGCCTGGGCAACGCGTTCGAGTTGCGACATCTCGCGCTGGTCAGCCGGAAATCAGCGACCGAGACTGAGGTGTGCCTCGCGGCGGCGGTGCGCGAGCGTTTGCTCCTGCGCACCCACGGCAGCGGCAAGTTCCTGCACGACCGGATCCAGCAGGCGGCTTATTCACTGATTCCCGCAACCCAGCACGCTGTAATCCACCTGCGAATCGGCCGGGTACTGCTGGCGAACTTGACAGCGGACGAACTCACCGAGCATCTGTTCGATGTCGCGAACCAGTTCAATCGGGGCGCCGTGCTGCTGGATGACCGGGATGAGAAGGCGCAGGTGGCGGCGCTCGACCTGCGTGCCGGGCACAAGGCCAAGGCGTCGGCGGCCTATGCGTCGGCGCGCGTATATCTTGCGGCCGGCATCGCGCTGCTCGATGAAAAGGACTGGGGCGATCGATACGAACTCATGTTCAGCCTGCGGCTCGCGAGCGCGGAGTGTGAGTTTCTGACCGGCGACTTCGACCACGCGGAGCGACTGATTGCGGAGTTGCTGCAGCGAACGGCGTCGAAATTCGACCGGGCGGCCGTCTACCACCTGAAGGTCCTGCTCCATGTGATGAAGTCGGAAAACTCACAGGCCGTGGTCAGTGCGCGCGCCTGCGCCATGCTGTTTGGCATCGACATCCCGGCACACCCGACCTGGGAACAGGCCCAGGCCGAATACGAAACGGTCCGGCGCAACCTGGAGGGACGCCCGATCGAGGCTTTGATTGACTTGCCGCTGATGACCGATCCGGAACTGCGGACCGCCATGGAGGTGCTGTCGATTCCTTTGGAGGCCGCCTATTTTACCGATCTGCATCTGTTTTGCCTGCTGGTGTGCCGCATGGTGAACGTCAGCTTGCGGCACGGGATGAGCGGGCCTATCGCGCAAGCGTATAACTGGCTCGGGACGGTCCTCGGCCCGGTCTTCCACAGTTATAGCGAGGGCGATCGTTTCGTCAAGCTCGCATGCGACCTGATCGAGAAGCACGGCTTCGTCGCTTTCCGGGCAAAAGAAGGCTTCGCGCACGAGCTTGCTGCAGGATTTGATCGTGCCCGAGGGTCCACGACCGGCGCGCGCGGCCATCCCGAGGGAGAGCGCAGCCGCTTTGTACTCTGGGGCGCCGGCGGCGAGGTCCGGCAACTCGACGAGCGCACGCCGCCACTGCATGAACAGCCGGAGTCACCGTCCCCCACGTCGCCCAGCAATGCGGGGCAACTGGATCTTCTGTCGGTGACCAAGGCGTCGCAGGCAATTTCTGGCCAGATCGTGCTGGAGGATCTGATCGACACGCTGATGCACATCCTGCTGGAAAATGCCGGAGCGCAGACCGGCCAACTGCTGCTCGCACGCAACGAGAGCCTCGTCCTGGCGGCCGAAGCGAGGGTGGAGCAGCAGACAATCTGCGTGCGGCGGCTCCTGAACCAGGCCCCGTCCGCATCGGCACCGCCGGGATCGGCAGCGCCCGAAGGGGCATTGCCGAGCTCCATCGTCAATTACGTCCGGCGCTGCCAGGAGCGGGTGCTGCTGGATGATGCGAGGCAATCGAATCCTTTTTCGGCAGACGAATACTTGAGCCGCCAGCAGCCGAAGTCGGTTTTGTGCCTGCCGCTTATGCGGCGCTCCGGGTTGATTGGCCTGTTGTACGTGGAGAACAATCTGGCCACGCACGCGTTCACGCCCGAACGTGTGACCGTGCTGGAACTGCTAGCCTCACAGGCGGCGATCTCGCTGGAGAACGCGATGCTCTACGCTGCGCTTCGTGAGCGGGAAGCGCGCATCCGCCGCCTCGTCGATTCCAATATCATTGGGATCTTCTTTGGAGACCTTGCCGGGAATGCCAGCGAGGCTAACGACGCATTTCTGCAGATCGTTGGCTATACCCGGCAAGATCTGCTGTCCGGCAACATCAATTGGGCAGGCATGACGCCACCGGAATATCGCGCCGCAGACGCGCGGCACGTCGAGGAGCTTCGGAGGACCGGTACTTGCCAACCTTTCGAGAAGGAATATATCCGCAAGGATGGCCACCGTGTCCCGGTTATGGTGGGCTCTGCGATACTGGACGGCTCGCAGGAAAAGGGCCTCGCCTTTGTGCTCGACCTGACTGAACGCAAGCGAGCGGAAGAGCAGTTGCAGACCTTGCAGGCGCAACTCACTCATGCCACTCGGGCGACAACCCTTGGGGAGCTGAGTGCATCCGTTGCCCACGAGGTAGGCCAGCCGCTCACTGCGATCGTGACCAGCGGCGAGGCCTGCCTGCGATGGCTTGGCCATCGGACGCCGCAGCCGGAGGAGGTGCGGGCGTGCGTGGAGCATATGATCGCCGAAGGTAGGCGCGCGGGCGAAATCGTCCAGGGTATCCGCTCGCTTACCAAGAGGGCTAACCCGCAGAAGACGCGGCTGGAACTCAACGATGTGGTCAACGACGTTGTGTCCCTGGTTCAGCGCGAGGCTCTGAATCATTGCGTTTCCTTGCACCTCAAGCTGTCCCCCGACTTGCCTCCGTTTTTCGGCGATCGGGTCCAGCTTCAGCAAGTGATCATCAATTTCGTCATGAACGGTATCCAGGCGATGGCCGACATCGGCGACGCGCCACGTGAACTACTAATAGAGTCACGTCACGAAAACGGGGGGCATGTGGTCGTCGCTGTACGGGATTTCGGAACGGGCATTGATCCGGAAAACGCAGATCGGCTGTTCGACGCTTTCTTCACTACAAAGCCCGACGGAATGGGCATGGGATTGTCGATCTGCCGTTCGATCATCGAAGCCCACGGAGGGCGGGTGTGGGCATCCAACAATGCTGGGCGTGGTGCCGTCTTCCAATTCAGCCTGCCTGCGATTGGCGAGAACGAGTCCAGTTAAAACACGGGATTCTGAATCGCGTGATGAATCCGGTGGACGCCATGCGAGAAACTACCGGATGTCCGAGACGCCTCTTCATCTCATCCCGCCTCAAGGACAAGGGTTGGGTCAGATTTCAGGAAGTCACCGTAAGTTATGGATATTGCGCGGATCGATAGTCCGGACGCCTGCTCGCAGCCGAAATCGCCAGCAGGAAGCCCAGTGTGTCGGCCCCTTCATTGATGGCCTCGATCTGTACCTGCCGCAGCCAGTCGGGCATTTCCGGCGGCATGACGCCCCGCGCAATCATCGCGAGTTCGGGTCGCGGGAACACATGATGAATGCCGGTCGATACGCCCAGTCTGGCAAGGGCCGCCTGGGCCTGCGAGTTGGCCTGCACGAGCCGCCCGCGCTCGTCGGTCACGATGATCCCATGTGCCCGTGCGGCATAGCCCATGCAACGTTCCAGCAGCCGCAGACGGCGTTCCATTGCCACCTTGCCGAGCCGGCTCTCGATCTGTGCGGCCAGTGAAACGATCAATGCCAGACTTTGCTGGTTGTAGCTTTGGGCGAGGCCGGAGTGATCGATGACGCCGAGCACGGAGCCGTCCAGCGGATCGCGAATCACCGTGGCAGAGCAGGTCCAGCGCTTGATGCCTTCGCAGAAATGCTCGGCACCATGGATCTGGACTGGCTGCCCCAGCGCCAGCGCGGTGCCGATCGCATTTGTGCCGCAATTGAGTTCGGTCCAGCCACAGCCGGGAATCAGCCGGATTTCGCCGGCGGGTTCCCAGGTGCTCTGATCGCCGGCCAATTCGAGGATCACGCCGTCGGCATCGGTCAACAACAACACGGTGCCGGTCTGCAACAGGAATTCGCGCGCTTGGAGGATCGTCGGCAGGCTGGCACTGAGCAGCCGCTCGTTTTTGGAGCGCAATTCGAATACGCGGTCCTCTTCCAGCGGCGGCGGAGCGCAATCGAGGCCCGGGCTGACCTGGCCGTCCAGGCAGCGATGCCACGAGCGATCGACCACGCCTCGCAGGATACGCGAGCGTGAAGTGTCACCCTGAAGCATACGGTCCCACACGGACATAATACTGGTGTCCCGATCGGGACTGGGAAAACAGTTCATCGATGTGTTCGACTCGTCCACGCTCCTATCTCCTCATGCTGCAGGATGGCCTCGCCTCGCGCGGGCCAGGAAACTCAACCGGGCCTGCACCTCTTATTGTGGTCCCAGTGCAGCCCTTATGCGCGTCACGCTGTAGACTGTACGCCGATAGTTCGAAGCATTCCATAAGACCAAAACATCCCGCGGAAAACGCTGTCTGGTTTCACGAATATATTTCGCATACCAGACAATTAATGAACTCGGGGCTGAGAACCTGTTTAAGCGGTTTGCGAGCATTGCACGATGAATTTCTCCGGCAATGTCGCACGATCGGACTGACCGCCGCCGATTACACATTCAACACGGCAGACCGCGCGATACGCTCCCTTTCATAGCGCGTGAAGGAAGAGTTGCTGCGTCGCTTCGACACAGCAGCGCGGTCGGCAGGCGCTTTGCATCTGAAGGGCCTGCCACGCCCGAACGATGCGGGTGTCCCCGCAGCGAGCCGCCTGTAGCAGGTGGTCGAATTCGATGGCCATCGACTTGATATCCGACTCAAGGTGGTCACGCGTGATCCGTTTGGTTTTGAGCATGAGTTCGAGATCGAGAGGGCGTGGCTCCCTGTCATCATCGATGTCTGCACCCGTGCGGTTTTTGGCTATCACATTGCATGTCCCAACGAGGTGTCCGCGGCGTTGTTAGCAACGGAACTCGGAAAACTCGGCTTCCGCGAATCGCTCCCTCTACATGGGGGCATTGAGGCCTGGCTTGCAGCAGGGTTTCCGGTTGAGACGGTGAGCAGTCTCAACAATGTGAACGCCGGCAAGCGTGGCGAAATATTGTTTCCGTGGCCGGTCGGTGCGGACGCCGGTTGAAGGAGTCCATTGCGCGCATGTCGTCACGAAGAGGGTGGAGACAGGGTCGCCTGCGCGGTGGGGCTACTCGCGGAGGCACCTGGGCGCGGCCACCCGCCAATTGCTGTAGTTTGACTGCGCCGGTCTATCGGGTATGCGGCTATGCCAAACTCGATGATGACGAAGTTGCGCAGTGTAAAATGCGGCGCCGACACGACTGTGAATGGGTGACCCCGCACCATGATCGGCGCGCTCACGTACAAAAAAT
>NZ_JARESS010000103.1:0-13009 GCF_046027915.1 Paraburkholderia sp. RL17-347-BIC-D | reverse complement strand
ACCCTGACCCGCCGTTCAGACTTCGGCGACGAATGCCGGCTCTGGACTCTGACGGACTACCTGCAGGAGCTACATACATGAAAGAAAAAGATCGTCGCGAGACCATTCTAGAAGCGTTCCGCGGTTCGGAATTCAAATGGCGAACCTCTCAGGGCTTGGCAAGAGACACTGGAATCCCATTCCAAGAGGTTGCAGCTTTTTTGGAGCGATCATCCGATGTGGTGCGCGCGAAGAAGGCAAATGCACACGGGCAGACGCTATATTCATTGAAGTCGGGGCGATCGGAGGAAACCGCTCCACGTGTATTCCTTTTTCAAAGTGTCGTTGAGAGATATGACCTTCGGGAGAAGCTGGTTCCTGGCGTTCAGGATACCTGGTATGCCACACGATACAGGCGAGAAATGCGCCCGGGGGATTTCGTTTTCTTTTGGCTGGCGGGCAACCAAGGCGTCCGCGGCGTATATGGTTGGGGCAAACTGACGACCGATCCATACCAGAAGCCGGAATGGGACAGTTACGGTGTGGACGTCCAATACGAGGTTTCCTTCAGCAAGCCGATTCTCGCTGCTTCCTTGGAAGAAGATAATATTCTCCGGGGCATGTTGATCTTCCGCGCTCCACAAGCCACCAATTTTCTACTGTCGAGGGCCGAGGCCGAGTCACTTATTAAGCTTGTTCGCAAGCGAGGCGATAAAGCGCCGTCGATTGAGGGGCTGACTCATGTCTAATACACCCGATGCTCGCGCTTCCGTCATCGACGCTGTAAAAACGCCTCTGGGGTTTCTCGTCCTCGGGCTCCTAGTCGTGGATGGAACTGTAGCGGCATTAGCAATTCCCTTGAGCGAGTTTCGAACGCCCTTAGTTTGGACCATCATTTGCTCGGTGGCAGTGATGGTGGTCGTGGTTGTGGTTTTAGCAACGTTCCGCCCGGAGGCTTTGCGCGGTGACAGGCCATGGCAAGAGATTTATGCCAGTCAGCTGGCTGATGATCTTTTTATGGGCCTTGACGGCGCACTCGGCAATTTGGAACATGCCGAGCGCGTCGAGGCTTGGTTAACCGTCGCTGATGTCATAGCAACGACGAACGTTTCCGAAAAGAACTATCGCATTTTTAGTGCCGGTGTTGCGGCTCGTTTGACTAAACGGGCAAACCTCCAGAATCGAACGATGCGAGCGCGAGGTGCGGTCCAGGAGAAAGATACGGTGGAAGAAAGTTCGCAGACGCCCGTCGATGAAACGGGCGCTGATTGATTGCTTGATTCGGCAAATCAGGCTTAACGCGGCGGCGATCACCGGTCCTCAACCGCCGAGAGCGCGTCATCGGCATCCTGCAGGAGCGCGCCTTGCGAACGACCCAGCTAAGTGCGTCGCGACCGACCGCTTTTTAGCGGTGGTCAGCCCTATTGCCGAATCGCGCGATCGTCGCCTCCTGGCCGACCTCTGCCTCACGCGATCCGCATGTGCAGCACGAGCCCGGCGGTCGGCACCGCGCGACCCCAAAAGCAGACAGTCTGGCCAGACCCGCTACAAATTTTCAGAAGATTGTCGATTTTCGATCATCAGCTTCGTCGTCAGGTTATTCACACCCAAAGGATCTCCCATGAAATACCTCGGCTTTGCCTACTTCACGCCCGATAAATTCGCCGCGATGGCGCCAGACGACGTCAAGAAATTGGTGAGCCAATGCCCCGCATTGGACGACAAGATGCGGGCTACCGGCAAGGTACTGATTTCCGCATCGCTTGGCGATCTGGACAACTGGAGGACGCTCCGCCCGCGCAGTGGCAAGACGCACGTCACCGATGGGCCCTATACCGAGTCGAAGGAAGTCGTGGGCGGCCTGTTCATCATCGAGGCGGATACCCATGACGAGGCGTTGCGCATCGCCTCCATGCACCCGGCGGCCACGCTGGGCGAAGAAGGTGGATGGGCCGTCGAGCTTATCCCCGTGGATTTCTACTGGTCCCGATGAGGGCTTGGACGCGTGTCTCAAATATGCGTTGGCGCTCTGTTCTCAAACACCTTCACGGCTTCGTGAGTCATCGCGGCGATGCTACTTCTGGGCCGACCGGCGACGCCTGTGATCGACCCTTCTCTGCCGGTCAGGGATCGCGGCCCGAGCGACGTTCTCCGGAGTACTCCGGTCATTCACTGGCCGACGAGCCGGAGCGCGTCTTCGGGGTCCTCCGCGCAGAGCCTTGCCAACGGGTCATCATCATGTACGTCGACTGTCCTCTGAAGGCAGGGGTTGCTGGTTTGATCCCAGCCAGGCTGCCAACAAATGTCTATTAATTCTGAACTTATGCGAGTAGGGCCGGAGCGAGCTCGTTTGAGTACGGGATCGTACTGCGGCAACAAGAAAAGCGTCGACAATTTTCCGCAAGCGAGCTTGCAGCCGTGGTCGGCAAGCCGCATCCTAGAGGACACTTTCGCCCTCCTGAAACGGGTAAGCACGTTCCCCCGGAAGGAGGAAGACAGACGCAGCTGATTTTGGCAGTCCTAGTACCCACCGCGTCGACCGAGGGTTGTTAAGATACTCAAAGTTCTCGTGCAAATGGCGCGCGTACGTGACGGTCCCGTTCCGGCTCAGTGAATTCGTGAAGGGCGTGTAAGTTAACGAAGGGACGCTTTCTGGCGTATGACTGACAAACGACCTGTAAATATTGTTCGCTTCGTTCGCTCGTTTGACAAGGTCGTCGAATTTTCCGTTAGTCGCCCAGACGATCCTCGCCATAAAAAACAGCGAATGCATCATTGCAATTTGGGGTAATCCGGGACGCATTGACTGGCCGACCATTTCAAATGCGGCACGGTCTGCGGTCAACTCCATGTCACCGGCCTCTCGTCCGGATAAGTCTTCATTCAAAACGTGTCCAAGTTCGTGAAGGATCACGGACCGATAGCTCCATTTTATAAATTGGTCGTAGAGCATGTTTCTATGTCTTTCATAGGCCGCCGCTGAATCGGACCCAGGGTGCTGCGCAATGAAGCGTGCATAACCACCTTCGAACGTTCGCAATGTCCAACTGCGCTGCTCCTCTTTGCTTATTGTTGGCATAATTCCAACGCAGTCTTCACTGAAATTCTCGTGCACGAGTACATAAAGATAGGAGTTGAACTCACAATACCCCCGACGCTGTCTTACCAATCTGTCCTGCAGGTAATTTAAATAAGCTTCAGCCATTTCATTCTCGGTCTTACCAAAGATTTTACTGGCTGAATCCGGATAAACAAACGTGAGAAGCGCGCGCGCGGCAACGTAGCTTTCCAAGTATCCGAAGTTGCTCACGCAGAACCGGATCTCCGGGTCATCGTTGTCGTCTTCGACAGTGTAAGCTGGAGTCAGGGACGCGGCGCATACCTCATCCTTCGGCATCGTCGACAATATCAATTTCAATTTAACGCGTGTGAGAGGTTCGCTTTTTCCATTTCCAGCAGAAAATGCCAAGGCTTTCAGTGTAAGCCAATCGCGGTCAATCATATCTGCAAAGTCGCGCTGCCACTGCGGCGGGCTTGTTTCGGCATAAGTTTCTGCGGATGCGCATACGCACGTCCCCAAGACTAGGGAAAGCGCTAGCAGCGGCGGGTAAGCGCGCTCACTCAACCACATTAGTGCGCATTGCATCAAGCGCTTCGATTTCCTTTCGCTTCTCCATCGCTGCATCGAGGAAGCCGTTAGACCGGAGATTCTCTTCCTCACGTCTCAAAGCTTGTGACGCACTAGCGAGCGCCTGGCGCGCAACAGTGGAGGTGATATTTTCGTTTTGACCTCCGAACATAACAATTACATGAGTTCGCTTGACTAAACATTTCGCATTGGAACTAGTTTTATTCTCGTCTTTATCAACTTGAACAATTCGGGTGACTTCTAACCTCGACGATATAGCGGGCTGGGCAGCATTGAGCCATGTATATGGGGTACTGTAAATTGGCACATGAGGCCCGCCGCGCTTGAACTGGGTGGGACCGCGTAACTCTGCTTGGGGGCTAGTTGCCGAATTCCCAACTTGCACCGGGCGATCGACCAGTTTCACTAATAACCACATACCAAACAGCGCAAAAAATACGCCGGGGCCCGCAGCTGCGAGCTTGAATTTGCCTTGCTTAAGGACGGCGGAGCCTTCAGTTTTGGAAAGAATTGCGTCTTTATATAATCGCCATCCGAGAAAGATGCAGAGAACCCCACCGGCCGCGGCAATAATTAGGACAATACTTCGGGCCGCCACGACGACGAGGTCGACTGAATCGCACGCATCCATGAACTGCCCCTGAAAGCATGATCTCAATGAGTGGAGCGAAGGTCAGCTTTCACCCACTTCTAGCATCTTAGTACATGCCGATGACGTGCCACGGAATTTCGGACCAACGGCGCATCACCACTCAACCTCAAACGCTACAAAACGCCAATCGAGGATCTATGTTTTAGGTCCTCGCAGGGCCACTGACGATCATGGTGGCGAGCTTGAGCACTTGCGCGACGGTCGGGACGGCTCACGTGTCTACTTGGCACACATGGCCGCTAGGACAATCCATGTCGGAGGAGCGGACTGCCCGCGCGGGCCCAACCTTGAGGCTGTTGAAACAGAGTTTTGCGCGCAACATTCTACGTCGCGCTCAGTGACCGGTGACTCCCTCTGTATCCCGTTATGCCATTCAGCGGGCGGCAGGTGTGGTTGGACACGATACCTCGTCGAGTGCAAAAAATAGGATTGGCGCCTTCTTGCCATTCTCGACCGCGAGCATCGGGCCGCTGTCCGTAATCAAGCAACTGTTGGCCGGCTCGTATCGGCCGACCGCTTCGTGGTCTGGAACGGACGCCTGAAAGCCCGAGCCACTTGCAGGCGAATGGCGGTTCCTTGCCGGTCACGGCCGGAAGTCACTGCGTAGACCGGTAACCTGTGAGTCTGATCGGTTGACCTCAACATTCATTAAGGCACGGACATGTGCCATCGTGCCAGTGGCCAGGGCCTCCAGGCTATAACCCCCTTCCAGAATCGAAACGATGCGCCCCTCGCACGTCGCATCGGCAATACGCATCAACTCATTGGTAATCCAACGAAAATCGCTGTCCTCGAGGTTCAGGCTTGCGAGCGGGTCCAGGCGATGCGCGTCGAAGCCTGCCGAAATGACGATGAGTTGGGGGCTGAACTGGCGTACCGCCGGCAACATGTCGGACTCGATCTGTGCACGGAAGAGTGCCGAATCACATCCTCGGGGCAACGGGACATTGACAATGTTGTGGTTCACGCCGGTCTCGGATGCGGCGCCCGTACCGGGATACAAGGGCGATTGGTGGCTGGAGGCGTAAAACAGCTCCGGGCGGCTGAAAAATGCTGCCTGGGTGCCGTTGCCGTGATGGACGTCGAAGTCGACGACCGCGACGCGCTCCAGCTTGTGTACTTCATGAGCGTAAGCCGCAGCGATTGCAGCCTGATTGAAAATGCAAAAACCCATTGCCCTCGCTGGCTCGGCGTGATGACCACACGGACGCGTGGCGCAAAACGCGTTCCGCGCCTGCGCGTTGATCACCGCATCGACGCCGGCACAAGCCGCGCCGACGCAGCGCATCACGGCTTCCCACGAGCCCGGCGACATCACCGTGTCGCCCGCATCGAGCGGCACATAACCCCGCTGCGGGGCGATCTCCGCGACCGCATCGACGAAGGCCTGGTCGTGGATCAATTGCACCTGATCGAGTGTGCCCATCGGTGCATCGCGCCATTCCAGCGCCGCAAATTCCGGCGACTGCAACGCGCGCAGCACGACCTTCAGACGTTCCGGCGATTCCGGATGGTCAGGGCCCGGGCGATGATCCAGACACGCAGCATGGGAAAAAATAATGGTAGTCGTCATTTACATTGATACGCGGCGCAGACCGCGTCGTCTCCTTATTGCCGGTGCACTCGCAGCTGCCAGAGTGCATAACGCGGTAGTGGCCCGCCTCATCACCCCGCCCCAAACCTTCTGACTGCAAGAAGCAAGCATACGGCCGCACGTACTTTCACGATAGTTAGACATTGCTTGAAACATCATAGGCGTTCGCTTATGGATCCGCCCGTGGCTTGTGTGCAATCGGTTTTTCCACGTCGCGACTACTCTGGAGTCGAGCAACGGACGTTAATGGCCGAGTTCGCAAGTGCTGATCTGGCCGGGCTCCGCGATCGTCGGCCTGCACCGACTTCCGCACTCGACCCACTTCTGCCATTCGGTAGGACGATGACCGAACGGCTGTTCAACAAGGGTCAACGGTCACTTGCGGTGCTCGGTGCACTCAACAGCTATCCGTCTCGATTACTTAAGTGCGAGGAATTTCCGCACCCCGATAGGGCTCTCAACTCGCACGTTGTACCACGATCGCATTAGCTGTCCGAAACAGCGCATCTAGCAGGATGTGTGTGCTAGCGCACAAATTGGTTCTAGTAGAACATTGAATAACGCTAAATTTGAACCATGCTAATTTGGACCTTGCTTTCTCTCTTGGAGTTTTTTTAGATCGCAGATTGTTAGTTCGCATCCTTTACAAATAAAATTTTCGTTGTATCGCAGCGATCGAAGTAATTCAAAGCAACGTTATTCGCGTCGCAACAAGATGACCGCTTTCTCTTCATGTCATTTGTGGTTTGAGCGGACAAGTTGTAAAGGATACGAACATGGTACTCAATCGCGTACAAGGCTGGATATCCCTCATCCTGTTGATGGCCGTCGAAGCTTGCGGTTCACCGAAGCTCGAGAATATTGACCTTGGAAAGGCGTGGGCTAAAAAACTGGCGCCTTACAATCTGGTCGCGCTATTCCCTCCCCGGAGTACCGTCGAGCCCGGGGATGTATACATCGTTTGCTCCAACCCGGACGACAATGTGCCGGCTGACAAGAAGTTTGAATCAGTTTTCCTCATGACCTTGCCAGGGTTTCATAGCGCGATGAGCGACTTCTTTACTTCTCGTCTCATATTACCTGAATCTCCTCAGGCAGCATCTGGAACGGTGGCCTTTGACGCATCTGAGACGCCAAGTGGAATCACCATCGGTAATAAGTGGACACGCCTCGGGCTCGTAAGTTTTCCAGAAGTATTCCAGACAGAGGGATCAGTCACGACCGCTGGAGGCGCTGCTCCGACGGGATTCGCCATTTTTGGTATAGGTGCGGAGCATAAAGCTTTATCTACCTACGTTCTCTCGATGCCGGCTGCTGAATGGGCAGGGCTGCCTTGGTTGACCGCTCAAACCACCGCACGTCAAGCCCTGGACAAACTCTCGAATGAACAGATGCGGCAGATAAAGGCTGTCTATGATCGCTTAAACGACAAGTATCAATCCGCCTGCGGAAAGGTGCGACTGGCATACGTATCAGAGGTTTATTACGCTCGTCATCTGACTCTGTCGTATGGTTCAGATAAGTCTGCTGCGATTGCCGCGCAGGCACGCCTGTACATAAATTCTAACCAAGCCCGATACAACGTCCAACAAGCAGCGTCAAACACAGTTGCAGCATCGGCGCCCGGCGCAGCATCGGCCGCCAGTGATGCAAATGTGAATCAAGTGAATGCAAACCTTGCCGCTGCAGCAGCAGGAGCAAACGCTGCAGCCAATTTGGGGCTACCTGGCGCGTCCTTAAATTCGGCATATGCTGAAACCGACGGCGTTTCCTTCGACTACAGCTTTGCACACCCAGTCGCGGTCGGAACCAGGCTGGGTGACCTGCTGGTTCAGTCCGACGGAAGCACCGTCAAGGTATCCGTCGACGATGGCGCTTCTCCTGTACCGGGTTACAGTAACCCTGCGCCGATGGCAGCATCGGCTGCGTTGGCAAGCCCAACCACCGATCAAGTTAAGTAACGTTCACTCTCGGGCAAAAACGTTCAACAGCAGTGAATCGTGTGCCGGAGATAAAATGATTAATATTCCAAAAATAGTCCAAGGTGCGATCATACTTATCGCGTTTTTTCTTGAACTTACCACCTCATCGCAAATTGCGATTTCGCAGGAGCGAGATCAGCGTCCCGTTACCGGCACGCTGTCGACACTCGACGAACCTGCGCGTGACATCCGTGATAGAAGCGACCTTGCTAAATCAAGGATTCTTGAATCATTGCACTCTCTGGGCGGTGTCCCCGCGAAGCGTGCCAAACAATGGGCGTCCCTTTCCACCACGCAGTTGTTCGAGCGCCTAGCGGTCAATCCACCAGTGGGTCCGTCAACAATAGCCGCAGTTACACCCGGTAGTTTGATCCCTATCCCGGCAATCAATGGACCTCAAAGTGGAACGACGACTGGGCACCCTGGCGTGGCTCTGCTACTCGCCAAGTTAGACGGCTCAGATGTCTTTGGTGCTCGCTGTACGGGAACATTGATTCGGCAAAACTTGGTGCTAACCGCCGCTCACTGTGCTTGTTTTTTTGATCAAGGGGCGAACTATCCATCAGGATCTACATGCATAAACGGCGGTGGAATGCTAGATCGCTCTCCGTTACTTCAAGAGGGACGATGGCTCGCATTTTTCCAGCACGTTGGAATAAGACGAATCCAAAAAGTCGAGATTGATGAGAATTATAACTTCTCGAATTCGCGGGTAAGCGATGACCTTGCCATTCTTGTTCTTTCATCTCCAATAACAGAGATTTCACCACCATCGTTCCCTCCAATGAGCAACGTCGCTCCGAATTGGTCAAGTGGCACTGCGATCGGATATGGATATAGCGCGCCTGCATTCAATCCAAGCGCTCCTGTTTTAACAGCCTTAGTCGAACCTGGTCTCAAATCCCAAGGAAGTCTGATCTCGACTAAATGCGATGCCCTTACGTACCTGAACGCATCGGCAAGTGTTTGCTCAAAGTACGGGTCTAGTCCTGGCTCTTCTCAGGCAACCGTTTGCCAAGGCGACTCAGGCGGACCGCTTTGGGAGTCAGGCGGGCAACTTAGTGACATTGGTATCACGTCGGGCCGCACCAACAGCGACTGCGCTGCTGGGGATGGGATTTCCTTTGGAATGTCCACAGCCTTTCAATCACATTCGGAATGGATTCAGAAGATGGAAAGAAAATACCCCACAGCTAACTCTCAGGGACAATGGCCCGTTTTCGGTGACAATCTCCGCTTTGTTGCTGATCGACGAAATGCACAGTTCTTCGATGCGACAGGTTCCTACCTTTCTGAAGGTTGGATAACTTTACCCGAGCGTCAAATGGTACTCGCCACAATCAATACGCCATCTCAGGTGACCGATTTTCAGTTGCAAGATCGCGCCGGTCGAGTTCTTTGTAAAGGGCTTGCCGGTTCACGGCAGAAAGTTCCTAATGCAGATTATTGCTGGGCTCTCATTCCCGCCGGAACGCAGTTTCGAGTGGTCGCGAGAGGTGAGGCAAAGAGATCCCTACAATACGTCGTCACAACGCACGCTGTAGAGACCACCTTCGATACTTTGCAATAGAAATTAGGGTTAGATCAATCTATAGGCATCCTCCACTCGCTCAGTACCGTAGTCGCTGGGCGGCTCATTCGGTGTCTCGTTGGCGTCTTCAGCTGTCGCTTCTGAAAGCCGTCTTGCGAAGGATGTTTGGGAGCAACAGACGTTCGAATGTCCACTGAAATCGCGGCGTGACGGTCGGCTCATGGCCGAACCCGGTCCGATGCTGAATGGATCACCGATCTGTCGCAGGCCGACCGGCGTCGGACTCAGTTCGACCCACAGGAGACGGCCGCTGCGCTCCATTGCGGCCGTTCGATCTCGACGTCTCCGCATATCACTCGATTCATGGATCGGTGTCGCAAAGAGCGCCCGTCTGCTCGCTTGCCGTCAGCTGGCGTCGGCTTCTCGGCTGCGTGCCTATTGCCGGCTTGGGCGCGGGCTTTTCAATGACGACCGTTGCACTTAAATATGCGCATCAACAACGCAATTTTCAACAAGCTTATTTGGACAGCTCTGCAAAAGCAGCGAGGATGTAAAAACTAAGCACCCACCCCGCGACCTTGTGAAAATAGAAGTAGTATTTCGCTGCCCCGTGAACTTCCACGTCCGTATAATGCTCCCCCTGTAGTTTTACCAGGGGAATTAACATATCAAAGCTGTATGCCAAACCCAAGGGATTTTGTTTATGTTTGGACTTCCTTCGAACTTGTCGTAATGCTGGGCCGCCCCCTAACTTCTGCGATTTGTAAGTAATCTTGGCGTTTCTTATAACGAACCGACCAACCAGACATAGGGCTATCGAAAAGCAAATGGGAAGGTACATTCGGTACCCGTAACCGACCAGTAGCCAAGACAGTACGAGATACGCGCAATACACCCAGAAGCCTGGCCCATCCTGGCAGGCTTGTCTTCGCTCTCCATTTTTGCCTTCAATACTGATTGCGGCTGCTGCCGTTTCCTCACCATGGCTTTTGAGGTACGTCACCATCTGTCGGTAAGGCTGCGCCTCGAATCTATGTGTGAAGCGCGCTCGCGAGCGCTTCAGCCAGCAACGGTACCAGTCGGTAGGGAATGACATTAACGCGAGCTCTCCAGAATTATCATCAGCGTTTGGGTCCAGCGGCTCAAACGTATAGGGTTCTATAACGTCATAGGTCAAACCATTGATATAAAGAAAGGTTGGCCATGATGCAAGACTAATGGGGGACGCGATAGTGCCAATATGGGCGTCCCGTAAATCAATCGAGGAGGTGGTTCTTTCTAGTATTGTGTCGCCCTTCCACTGCGTGGATGTAGGGCAGCCGCCGTCCCATTCATCCGAATCGTTCCCAATTGAGCTACTACCGAAGCCATAAACATTCAGGTAAAAAATTCCATCTACCTGGAGCCGGGGCGCGACCAGCGTCTGTAATGGGGATTTTTCCAGTAGAAACCAACCTTTTACGTGCATTGAATCTGCAAGCATTTTGGTGTTATCGCCCGACCTGACTAATAGTAGATTCCCTTCAATTTTCGCAAACCTCATGTCCAGATACAATTTAACGGCAGCATCACGGAGGGCCACGTTGTTATCGACCCTTGTCTCAGATAAGAAAATTGTTTTAAAAGACACATTTGACATGAAGAGGCGGTTGAAGTGTCCGCCGGTCAGGTTAATGACGTTGTCAGTCTTTGAAAGTGAATTAATTATCAGAAATTGGCCGTCGACTATCGCGTTTATTGCGCTTAGGCTTCCGACGATGTTGTCAAACAAAACGTCGCCTTTGATATGACTTCCGTTGAAGTTGGCCGGGATTGAAAACTGGGTGTCCTCGAATATCAGGGGGCCGTCGACGCTAGAATTTGCGAAAGACAATTCGTCCTGAAAGGTCATTTTCAGGAATTCGACTTTACTTGGAATGTGCGCGTAGCTTAAGTTTGCGTGGCCAGCAACCACAAATCCTTTGAAAGTAAGCCCCCTAGAAGGAAGGTTCTTTGTGTAAATGTCTTCAGACAGAATGGCTTTTAAAAACTTGCCGCTTATTTCAGACACGTGAAGTTGTTCTGAATCAGCGTACCCCGTCTTGCAAACTGCCATCCAAACCTTTGTCTCATCGTCACCCAAGCCTTCACCTGCGTGCTGGCACGATTCTTGTAATTTGGGAGGTTCGACTAGACGGGCCTGACCAGGTCCGCTAAACAGAAACGCTGTGAGCAAAACGAGGACGCGGAACGAGTTCATCGCAATCTCCAAACGCGCTTCAGTGAAACGCGAACCGGTGTCGTATCGTTAGTTGGGTCACGGCCGCCACGCATCCCAGAGAAGTTATCAGGTTGTATATCTGTCTGTGTTGTTATCTGCCGCTAACCCTCTGAGGTTAAAGTCCGCTCGCATACCTCGAACCGCTAAAACAAGAGAGGCGCGGTTTGACTTCTTTGCGAAAGACGGGTGGGATTCGTTGACCAGTAAGAGCGGTGAAAGACTTGATCGAGGTTGCGGCAAAAAAGGACTACTGAGTCGCCTGCCACTCACGACGACCAACTGGCAGCCCACTTGCTTTTCGGTCCTTGCCTTCTATTAATTGATGCAGGGACGGGTTTTGGGTCGGCCTGATTTCCGAGGGCATTTGAGCCGACGCTGGGTCATTTCTCTGCGCGTCGCCCTTCACGACGTACCGAGGCGTGACCTTGGTCGTGCGTCGATATCACCTGATTCCGCTGCTCTGCGGTTTGTCGACGATCTAGAGAGAGATGTCGAATGACTGGATTTGGCCGAGCCCGGCTGTTCCCGCTGGGGACACGGTGCCTGGAAGACTACGCATGCCGTTCCATAAGAGCCGGTGATGGCGAAGGTACAAGCACCAAAGTGGAAACCTTGCCGTCGTTTTCGATTTCGACAAAACCGATTCTGCTGTACCAGTTATAGGCAGCTCGGTTGCATACGAAGACATTCAAGTACAGCGTTTTTTGTAAGTAACTGGACAACGACATGACCTTGGCAATCGCTGCACTGCCGATCAACTTGTTTTGCATCTCTGGCACGATAGAAAGCATCCTCAGCCATACGAGATCTGGTTCGACGTCCCAGTGCACGAACCCCCATCGACTGCCTTCCCACGTAACTATTTGACAAGAGCCTTTGCGAAGGCTTTTTGCAAACCCCGCTTGCTGCAAGTCTTCGTCCCAGCCATACGCTGAGGTGACGAAACCTTTCATCGTTCGCCGGTACGTGTCAAATAGCCATTCCGAGTCTCCGGGTACGGCCAGCCGAAAATCCAGATTCATCACAACCGCCGATCGCGATAAGCAGGTCTTCGCCAGAGTACTGGAAAAGAGGGATCGGCATCAATCGGTTGGGGCCGGCGAACGCCGACGGATGCGGGCGGCCATTCACCGGACAGCTGAGTTACCGATCCGCTGCCGGGCGAACCTAGGCGCCCAACGAGCCGCCGGCACCTACTCTGATCACTCGAAGTGTCCGGCGCTCAATGGATGAAAACCGGTCGGCCCAGACGTTGAAGCCAGATTCCGGAGACAGCCCATATCAAACAGCCGCCGCAGTCTGACTGGTTAGCACGGGTAGCGGACAGGACAAGCTCTTTTACTCGTTCAACCTCGACAACCA
>NZ_JARESS010000102.1:0-13168 GCF_046027915.1 Paraburkholderia sp. RL17-347-BIC-D | reverse complement strand
CGACGTCCTGCTCTCAGGCGACCTGTCGACTCATCTCCCGTCTGACCGAACGTAGGCGGGACGAGGGTTGCCGGGCGGCGTTGCCGTCAAGGCCGTAGGAAACGCGGTTGCCCCTGATTTCATGCAAGCTCCCGGGAACTCACTGTCCGGTTGGGTCGGCACCCAGCGGAGGTGTTGTGCTGGTGGAGGGGCATGCCGCGCGAACGCAGGAGTCGGCGGGTCTCGCGTTTAATCGAGCGCACCGTGAGTGTCGGGTTGGTGAACGCCGTTCGCTCGCCGGCCATCGGGGTTTTCCTTCTTGAAATCGCCTTGACAGAGATGCCAACCATATTCGATTATTTGATCATGCAGTGAACATTTGTTCATTTACGACGTTTGTATTGGTCTATTGACGCTGACGCCAATAGCAGCGCGAATGGTGTACCTGCCGGCACAAGCTTTTGTGAAGGGGAAGCCGCATTCGATGTCGCCGACGGGCTCAGCGGGCGATAGGCTGCCTAGGAAGATTGCCACCGGAGCAAGTGCGCGGTGACCGCCAACCAGGAGGATGAGGAAATGGCAGGAGAGCTGAAGGGCAAGGTCGCGGTTGTCACTGGCGCTGCTTCAGGCATTGGGCTGGCCAGCACAGAGGCATTATTGGCGGCAGGTGCCCGCGTTGTGCTCGTCGACCGCGATGATGCTGCACTGACGGCAATTTGCAGGCAACACGGCGACGCGGCGATTCCGCTAGTCGTAGATTTGCTCGACCCGACGGCTTGCTCAACGCTCGTGCCACGCGTGCTAGAAATCGCGGGGCAAATCGATATCCTGCACGCCAACGCCGGCACTTATGTCGGCGGCGACCTCGTGGACGCGGATACGGCAGCGATTGACCGCATGCTGAATCTCAACGTGAACGTGGTGATGAAAAACATTCACGATGTCCTGCCACACATGATAGCCAGACGGACCGGCGATATTATCGTAACCAGCTCACTTGCTGCTCACTTCCCGACGCCCTGGGAGCCGGTCTATGCGTCGTCCAAATGGGCCATTAACTGCTTTGTCCAGACGGTGCGGCGCCAGGTTTTCAAACATGGAATACGCGTTGGCTCCGTCTCGCCCGGACCGGTCGCTAGCGCACTGCTCGCTGACTGGCCGGAGGAAAAACTCAAGGAAGCTAAAGAGTCGGGGAGTCTGCTTGAGCCCAGCGAGGTAGCGGAGGTCATTATGTTCATGCTGACGCGGCAACGTGGTATGACCATCCGTGACGTGGTCCTGATGCCAACCAACTTCGACCTCTAGGCGATATGGGCAAGACGTATCTTGAGTTCAATTAATGTTTCTTGGCATCGACCTCGGCACGACGGAATTGAAGGTCCTCCTGCTGGCCGACGATGGACATGTCGTCGGGACCGCTCGCCATCCGCTGGAAATATCGAGGCCGAGGCACCGATGGTCAGAACAGGACCCAGAGGATTGGTGGCGAGCTACGCGCATTGCGTTAGCGACGCTGCGTAAGAACTATCCCGACGCGTTTGCACGCATACAGGCCATTGGTCTCTCTGGTCAAATGCACGGTGCCGTTCTCCTTGACGCCAATGACCGGCCGCTGCGCCCAGCGATATTGTGGAACGATATGCGCAGCGTCAGCGAATGCACTGAACTCACGGCCCGCGCACCAGGGCTGCATGAAATCGCAGGCAATTGCGCCATGCCAGGGCTCACGGCACCAAAGTTATTATGGGTTGCACGACACGAGCCGGAGCACTTCCGGAAACTGGCGTGCGTCCTGCTGCCGAAGGACTATCTACGTCTGCGTTTGACCGGCTTAAAGCTCACGGACCCATCCGATGCGTCAGGAACCCTTTGGCTCGACGTCGGGCGTCGCGAGTGGTCCGACGTTCTTTTGCAAGCCTGTGACATGACGCGAAAGCAGGTGCCACTGATTGAAGAAGGGAGCCGGGCAGCCGGCGTCGTGCGTCGCAGTATTGCTAGTGAGCTTGGCCTGCCCGCAAATGTGATTGTTGCGGCTGGTGGGGGCGACACGGCGACAAGCGCGCTGGGCGTCGGCGCTGCAGAATCCGGGGATGGATTTCTGTCTCTCGGGACCTCGGGAGTGCTGTCCGTTGTCACCGGGCAGTTTCGGCCGAGCCCGCACCTAGGTGTACACGCGCTCTGCCACTCGATTCCGAACCGGTGGCACCGAACGAGCGTCGTGCTGTCAGCGGCTAGCTGCGTTCGTTGGCTGTGCAACCTCACTTCTGCCGACGAAGCATGTTTGCTAGGTGAGGTCGAGAGTGTCAGTGCGAACCGCCGCGCCAAAGCTCCATTGTTCTTGCCATATCTTTCCGGTGAACGAACACCCCACAATGACCCTTACGCCCAAGGCGTGTTTTGTGGACTTGCTGATTCGACCGACCGCGCCACGCTTGCCTATTCGGTTCTTGAGGGCGTCACGTTTGCTTTGTCGGATGGCCTCGATGCCCTGCGTGCGGATGGCACCCGCGAAACCTCGCTGAGTCTTATCGGTGGCGGTGCACGCAGTACGTTCTGGACGCAGTTGATTGCTGACGCGTTTGGGGTACCGGTACGCCGGCCGCCCGATACACAGTGCATCGCTGCGCTCGGAGCCGCACGTCTCGGCTGGTTAGCGGTTGGCGGCGACTTCGCGGCAGTCGTCTGTACCCCGTCGCTCTCGCAGGAATTCTTTCCTGACGATGAGCGGCATTCGATACTTGTGGAACGGCTAGCGTCGTTCCGAAATCTGTACAGGCAACTGCGGCCGCTTTTCCCAACTTGATATGTAGAGATTTCGGAGCGGAGCAGCGCAGTCGCTGTTGCCCGCGACATGAAAGCAGTTGCTACGGGCGTGAGCTCGAACGTGTTCAGAGCGCGTCCTGGCAAAGCGCCATCATCCTCTGGACCATTGTGCTTGATTCGTTGAGTTCCATCTCGCCGGTGAAGAGGGCGTTCACGCTGGACAGCCGGACTGCGACGCCTGCCTCCAGCAAGTCCTTGCTGGCAATCTTCAGAGCGAGTTGACCGATGCGGACCCTGTCCAGCCAGTCCATCTTCAGCCCATTTTTCTTGAGCCATCGACGGCAGCACTCAACAATATGGTCCACTCGCCATTCGTTGGTCAGCGCGTAGGATGCAGCTCCAATCGCCACCAGTAAACATAGCAAGTCGGGCCGCGCGCTTGCGCGCTCCTCAAATTCAGGTTTGGTCATGTCTATCGGCTTGCCCGCAGCAGTTAAGCAAGCCCAGCACATGTGGGCGAAGACACGCGAATCAACAGGGTCGTCATTCGACCCTTTTTTAAGGGCGCCGGCATGATTGCAAGGACCTGGTCGGAACAGCGATAAAGGGGGCTATTGCCGCGCGGCAACTGCCTTCGCACTTTCAGCAACGGGCGCAAGGTGCGTTGACGAGTTCCTCGTCCCGTCGACCTTTCAGCAACGGTTGGACATGGATACCAGTTCGCGCGGAAGTTAGCGCAATGGGTACTGGGCCGCGACATGGTCTTGAAAAATGAAGAGCTGAATCACTTTGGTCGCGGCACCGCGTTTCGGCATTCTTCCTTGTTTGGCGTCTCGCGGCGACCTATCTTTAAGTTGCTTCTCATCAAGGAGACGGCCATGGACAGCGGGGCGGTAAGCGTGCATTTCGACAGCGGACACCTGTTTCTCGACCTGTCCGACGGCCAGGCCGTTGAATTTCCGTTGGGCTGGTTTCCTGCGCTGCAGGCAGCCACAACAGCGGAGCGAGGGTGTTTTGCCATCTCTTTGGACCGCCAGCAGTTGTACTGGCCGGAACTGCATGAAGAGATGGACGTCACCGCATTGCTGCAGTCCTTGCCAGACCGTACACGGCACTAGGCCTGCCTGGTTCCTGTCGGGCGTTCGACGTTTTTCGTCGAACATGGCGTTACGATTTTTGCGCTTTCGACTTGCCGGTTTGTTTTTTCGGCGGGGCGATGTCGGCGTTCCAGTTCAGCTTCCACAACACTCAACGCCTGCTGGTTCCAGTGTCGACCTAGGAACGAGTCCTACGACCAGGACGGCGCGTGCTATGGCGACTCGATTGCGTCGAGACGCGCCTGGGCCGTCTCATCAGGATGCTGACGCTGATACGCCTCGAACACATGTGAGCAAAGTTGCGCCAATGCAGCAAGATGTACCGCCTGGTCGGCATGCTCTACCTCACCCGCGTTCAGCAAGTCGTCGAGTACAGGAGCGAGACGGCGCAGTTGCCGGAAAGTGGCGTCGTCAAGTTTCATGTTGGGTTTCCTATCTTCGGCCGATACGGCACATGCGGTACAAAGCTGGCTCGCAGCTTTCCTTAAGCCCCTGTCACTGGAGGAAGACGGTGGCCCACCGACTTTTTGAAGTCTATGCCTGGAGGGCATGCATCACATCCCGCGCAGGCCAGATAGCGGCGGCGCGTGCATCCAGGCACGTCCGCCAGTTCTGGTACGCCCCACCGCAACCATTTGCGAGCGGGCGCGGAGTGTTCGAGCTGCACCGTGGCGCTCGATGCTTTGTTTGCAATCGTAAAGCATCAAAACGAGACGCGCGAATTACAGTCTTCGCTCCCGTCGCTGCACTGCACAATAAATCTCAGAATCTAGGTGAATATCGGGCCTCGATTGCCCGCAATATACGGCATGAAGCGTACCGAACAACACTGCCAGTGCGGAAAATCGCATGCCGAGAGCCTCGTTACTACGGTTGGATTTGTGCGACGCACAATAACAAACTAATTGTCAAATCGTCCGGGGAGGGTTTACGCTTAAGCCACTTCCCCGCGAGATGACTCTGGACTATGGCCACGCCTGCTTTTTTGGACCGTGACGAACTGCTCGCCGCCTGGTGTCGCGTCACTCCGAATACAGAATTTGTCGAGCGTTACCGGTATGAACTGGACGAACTCGGCGAGGCTGTTCTGAATCCTTCCCCGTCGGCCAGGCGCCAGATAGTGCTAACAGATGTCTACTGTCACCTCACCGAACACATGGGTCATGGCGCAGCAATGTCGGTGGCCATTTCGACCCGGTCATTTGGCATCAGGGTCCCGGACGTCGTGTGGATGCCGTGTGACAAGTGGGAAGGCTTCGACCGCGACGACCCAGTGCCGTTTGTGCCCGACCTCTGCGTTGAAGTGCTTCTCGATAGCGACAGGGTGCGGGAGATCGACCGCCGGATAGCAAGCTATCTGCAGGGCGGCGCGAGTGAGGTAATCGTTGTGAACCACTTTGGACGGGTTGAATTCTGGGGCGCAAGAGGCCGGCGACCAACTTCAATTTTCGGGATAACACTCCCGCTTGACCGCATGTATTTCGAAGAAAGTGACGTGTCGACTATTCTGAGCGTTCGTTGTTGAGAGCCTAGCATTCAAATGAGGTCCACGCAGGGCGAGCGTCACCAGCGGTTCATCATGGCGACTCGTTCGCTTGAATACTTCGCGCAACGCTCGTTCGCCAAAGCCGTCGAGCAGGCGGTCGTCATTCATGTAGCGCACTGCGCAGGGGCTTAGAAATGGAGACATCCCCGGATGTTCCTGCTCTGGCTCCCCAAGCTGCCAACGCGGTCTGCGGCTAGCAAACCACCGGTCCCATTACGCTCACGGGTGCCGCATCGACGGAGTAATTGTTAGGCCAACCAGCAATCCTTCCGGAGAAAGAAATCGTGTGACCGTCTGACCCCACGGTTCCATCTTGTTCTTGATGAGAATTCGATAGCCTCGCGATTCCAGTTCCGCAGTTGCTCCTTCGACATCTTCGACATCGAATTCGAGCCATGCCTGGGGAACGGGCGTGTCGTCCGGCCAGGAATCTTTGCCAAAGCAGGACTGTGCCGCCTGCTCAAGCGGCCATAAGGCAAAACTCTGAACTCCTTTCAGAGTCTCAGTATGCAGATAACCGCCCGACTCCTCCTTGAATGAGATATTGAACGTCTCCCCGTACAAGTTCCGGCCCGCGATGTTATCGCGGACGATTGGTCCAAACCCGGCAACGAGCAGGATTTTGATACGCTCAAACTCTTGCATGTGAACTCCTCCTTTCGCTGCAGATGCGGCAGGTAGTGGGGTGTGTTTCTGCCCGTTCAGGTCGACGTCCCCCTTGGTTCAGCCGATTTTTTTGTCGCCCTGAACTCATGACCAAGGGCTCACCGACCTTAGACAATGCCCCGCAACTTGCCATCGGCACGATTCACCAGGATGTACTACAGCTTGTCGAGAGAAAGTGGCTTGGTCAGATGGAAATCGAAACCGGCCGCCAGTGCCCTCGACTTGTCGGATTCGGAAGCATAGCCCGTGAGCGCTACGAGCACGACGCCGTCGAATGCGCGATTCAGGCGAACGGTTCGTGCAACTTCGAAGCCGTCCATTTCCGGCATGCCCACATCGATGATTGCAACCTGGGGGGCATTTCAGACATCAGCGCGTATGGCGCCGCGCCCGTTGTCCGACGTTGTTACTTCGTGACCTTCAAGCTCGAGCAAAACGCTCAGCGCCCTGAGCGCATCCTGATTGTCGTCAACAAGCAGGAGACGCGCCGGTTCGGGAGCCGCAGCGGTCGCTCCGGGGGCGCCTGCGTCTGTATTTGCTATGGTCCTGGCTATCGGCAAACGGAGTGTCACAACCGTGCCTTTGCCCACGCCTTCGCTCCTAATTGAGATTGTTCCATGGTGAAGTTCGACCATCCGCTTTGCCACCGCGAGGCCTATTCCCAAGCCCCCTTCGGAACGCGCCTGGCCACGGGCAGACTGCGCAAATAGCTCGAAGACGTGCGGCTTGACTGCGCTGTCGATACCCATGCCGTTATCAGCGACGTCAATAACAACTAACCCGGCTGCTTCGTCGCGCAAGTCGCCTGGCTCGACGCGGACGTTGAGCTCGATGGTGCCTCCGACAGGTGTGTATTTCGCTGCGTTCGAAAGGAGATTGCCCAGCACCTGGCTCAGGCGGACGTGGTCAGCACGCACGGGGACGGGCTCGTCCAGCCCCGTGATTTTGAGTGTGTGCCTGCGGGATGCGATGTGATGTCTGATGGCTGTCACAGCATCAGACACAATGTCGCTGAGTGATGTGTCGCTGTGCTTGATAGCGAGCTTGCCATGTTTCAGACGGGCGGCGTCGAGCAGGTCATCGACCAGAGTCCGCAGATGCCTCATCTGGCGTTGCGCAATAGTCAGGACTTCGACGGCTCTTTCGTTTTCGGCGCAAAGTCGTTTTGCTGCACTTATGGCGCCATCGATTGGCGCCATTGGATTTCGCAACTCGTGGCTGAGCATGGCGATAAACTCGTTGTGTCGTCGGTCGCTCTCTTCACCGCTGTCGCGGGCATTGACGATGGTCAACGCCGAGCCGGCGAAAACGGCGAGGTTTGAGAGGAGTCTGACGTCTTCGAGGTCAAATCTGCATTCCTGTGTGTGACATCACCCATATCGCCCCCAGCTCCGCATTCTCAGCCTTGATTGGAACGACTATGCCTTCCGGTACTTCGACTCCCGGAAACGCGAGGCAATGGAACTGAGCCTGCGGATTGACGAATAGTTGTGGTGTCCCCGCCTCCAGGGTCACAGCGCACGGGCACTCGTCCCATGCTGTCGTATGGCCACGCAGGCCAGCGCAGAGCCCGGCGACCGCGAGCCACCTGAAGACCCGATTGTCATCCGGTCCTTCGGCAAGACTGATGCCTGCGCTCCCGCACGGCACAGTGTCAGAGCCGTGTCCGCGATGGCTTGCAGAAATGCGGAGCGCGGGCCGGCCTGAGTCCGGGCGAGCGCCACAAGCGCTCGGTTCTCGGCCGCGTAATCTGCGGTGCGGACCGGCCTGCGGGCAAGCTCATCCGTTTGACTGGGCGCGCGACTGCTTTGCATGGCTCACAGAGCGACTGGAAAAATAGAGGGGGCTCGGAGGTCGGGATGCCAGGATGCTGCAAGCTCGACCGACGGGCGCCAGAGCGACCTTGTTCACAGCGGCGAATTTCACATGACGGGAGGGGCGGCACAAAGTCAACGAGGGTTCGTACCTGCTTGCTTGCAAGGGCGGCCTCGCTCCACAAACGGTAGCATCTCGAAATTGCTTGTGGCGCATCGTCCTCGAACTGCAAGCGGTAGCTGAATTCAGAAGGCATATAACGCACAAAGCCATTCGCTACATATGTCTCAGCGCACCCCTTGGCTCCTGGGCTCCAGAATGCGAAGCATCGGCCGTCCACCCAAGTTCTTGAGCGGGAAGTAGGAGCGGTGTGTCTCGAGGTCTACCGCTACAACGTGCGCGTTTGGGCCGATATGACCGTCACCCAGTTTTGAGAGCGCACCTGTTTCCACACGAAACATTGAGACAACTCCCGCTTCGCCGGCGACGTACAACAAATGCAGTGGAGGGTCATACGCGAGGACATCCGGGTCCTTTCCGACTTCGAACGATGATGTCGCGCGCATGGTGCGCATGTCGAGAACGATGAGTCGGTCGTTCCCCTCGCACGCGATGATTGCGAGCCGCTGGTTAGCATCTATTAGCAGCCCGTGGTTTCCCTTCGCGCCGGGCACGTCAATCCGCGCAACAATCTGGTCACTGGCCGGGTCGATTTCAATCAGCTGATTGCGCGTTTGTACGTTGACAAAAATGTGCTTTGAGCTTGGGTCATACTGGGTGTTGCCCGCCTCACCGCCAAGCGAGATGGTTGCGACTCGCCGGTTTGATGTCACGTCAATGACCGTCTCCGAGCCACCGGTTTCATCCGAAACATAGAGCTTGCGCGCCTCTGGGGCATAGGCCATCCCGTCCGGGTAGGCGCCGGTCGGGATGCGAGCGGATATTCCAAGCGTCGTCATGTCGATGGCGACCACCTCGTCTTCTCCGGTAGCCGACGCATATACGCGCCCCAGCTCAGGAATTGCCAGCACTCCATGAACCGAACTGACGCCGGCGATGCGTCCGACCACGCGAGACATATTAGTATTAAAGACGACGATTTCACTATCGCCCAGGTGTGCGATAAATAGCAGGTGTCGGGTTGGGTCGAAGCTTTCGTAATCGAAGCGTGTGGTCTTACCGCCAAGCGGAACGTCGGCGACTTTCCGCAGAGGTAGATTGGAGGCTTCGAACGCCTCCTCGGTGTTCGTCGGACCACTTGAAGCAGAGGCAAGTGTGGCAATCGCCAGAGCTGCAACAGCGAAGGTTCGAAGCGTCGATGACCGGCCAGACGGGACCATGTTTTTGTACCAATGCTCTCGCTTTCTACGCTGTGGGCGGCCAATCGTGTTTTTCACTTTGGCAATCGCGACACCACGCATAGAGCGCGTCATACATCACCATGCCATGCGAAAGCATCTCATGGTCGTTCTCAAATATCCGGGAGAGGCCCAAAGACAAGGCAAGCAGTCCCGCAGCCTGAGGGGCCAGGTCGAGGCGCGCCGTATCCGCGCCTCGTACGATTACTGCAAGCGCGGCCAACGCTGGGTCCGACAATTGATATTCCGCCAGGAAAGTGTCGAAACTGCAGAGCTCGCCAACGTGAGTCAGCTTCACGCCAGGGATATCAAACGGTATCGCACCTTCGAGCTCGGCGACGGCCAGCACCTGGTCCGCCGGTACAAAGAGAAATTCCGGCGACTTATCGATGAACCGTTGGACGAGCCAGGGGCAGGCAATACGGTCAATTTTTGGGCGCTCGCGAGTAATCCATTTCATGTCATCCTCCGCGCAGGTAGTGCGGCTTGCATTCTCTGGGCCGCATTATCCCAGTTGATGAGGCTAAACAGCTGATTGACGTAGTCGCCGCGCTTGTTCTGATACTTCAGGTAGTACGCGTGCTCAAACACGTCTAGCACGAGGACGGGCTGAATGCCCCAGGCTGTGAGCTTTTGATGGTTCTCACACTGCAGGACCATGAGCTTTGATGTCGCTGCATGGTAGCCAACGATGCCCCAGCCAGACGCTTCCACAGCAACGGTTGCCGCAACTAGTTGCGCCTTGAACTTCGCGTAGGAGCCGAAATTTTTGTCTATTGCCTTTGCCAAGTCACCCTTCGGCTCGCCACCTTTGCCCGAGACACTGGTCCAATAAATGGTATGCAGGATGTGACTGGACAACTGAAACGCGAGTTCTTTCTCGTAGAATTTCACCAGCGAGAAGTCATTCGACTCGCGAGCTTTTGCCAATCCATCTTCAGCTTTGTTCGCTGCGACTGCCGCCGGCTTATGGTGAAAGTTGTAGTGCAGTTCAACGGTGCGCGCGTCGATGACTGGCTCAAGCGCATCGTAGGCGAATGGCAATGGCGCTGCGACGTATTTGCCGTCCGCGTCCGTGAGCTTGTCTGTGTAACCGGGCTCTTCTGCGGCACGTACAGTTTGTGCCTGGGCCAGCATGATTCCTGCACCAACAGCAGCCGAGTTATGCAGGAAGGTACGACGTGTTGCCATGATTGCTTTCCTTGCAGACTGCGCAAAACGCGCGTTGTTAGATACCGTGAGAATGAATGAGCGGATAAACGACAAGACCAAACAGAGCCGCCGCGACTACGATGAACGGCTCCTGCAATTTCTTGAAGCGCCACAAAAGCAGCACGGTCGCAACGGCCAGCGCCACAGTGGGAATGTCAATGAGCGAACGCTTTGCGATAACCAGTACGGAACCCGTGATGGCGCCGACGGCGGCGGCCGTGATGCCGTCAACGAATGCCTTTACGGCCGGCAACTTTCCGTATTTTTTGAAGTACGGCGCCGGCAAAACCGTGAACAGATAGCAGGGCAGGAAAGTCCCCAGCGCAGCGACACAAGCACCCGAAAAACCCGCCACCAGAAATCCAATGAAGCCGACCGTGATGACGACTGGGCCAGGCGTAATCATCGCGACCGCAACAGCATCGACAAACTGACGGTCATTCAGCCAGTGATGTTCTGTGACCACGCCTCCGTACAGGAACGGCACGATGGCGAGACCGGAGCCGAACACGAACGCGCCGGCCTTGGCGAAGAACAGTCCTATCTGGCCAAGCAGCGGGAGGTCCAGCCCGCTGAGCACGCCGCTCATCGTCGGCAGGTACCCCACAGCAAGTCCATGCACGGAACCTTTGGTGAGCCACTTTGGCGGAGCACGTCTTAGCCACCCGATAACCCCTGCTGCAATGAAGAGCCACGCAATCTCGGACTCCGTGATGAACGTCACGGCGGCCAGCGTCAGGAAAATCGCCCACAGGAGCTTGTCCGCGCCGACTGTCTTTGTTGTCAGCTTGTAGGCGCTCATCGCGATGATGCCGACAACAGCCGCTCCCACGCCGTAGAACACCGCCTGCATCCACGACAGGCCACCAAAGCGTGCATACGCCCAGCCGAGCGCCACCACCATCAGAAACGAAGGGATGACGAAGGCAATTCCCACGAGGGTGGCACCCAGCACCCGAAAGTGCACATATCCAAGATAGATGGCCAGTTGCGCGGCCATCGGTCCCGGCGCCAGTTGCGCCAGTGCTATCCCTTCCTTGTAGTCTTCTTCGCTAATCCAGCCCAGCCGTTCAACGAGGTCGCGGCGCATATAGCCGGCCAGGGCGACCGGGCCACCGAAGCCAATGGTGCCGAGCCGCAGCATGTAGCGGACGAGCTGGCCCAGTGTATAAGTGGGCGCGGCGTGCGTGACTGTGCTCATGGACGTTTCCCGGCGTCAGTATTCCCAGATGCGGCAAAGTGCGCGAGCAGCGAATCGAGGACGTTGCTCATCTCTGCGAGCATTTCGTCGTCGCTCAACGCGCGTGCTTTTGCCCCGGCCATTACCGCTTCGAAGCCGACGGCTTCCGGTACAACCGGGCCACCGATATCGAGCGCGTGCACCAACGCGCCCAGCTTGAGCAGCCCCGGCTCGTCTTCAAGTCCGAAGCTGGCCACCAGCACCTCAAAGGTCACGCGGTCGCCCACGTGCGTAAATGCAGCGCCGTCGAAGTCAAATCCCAGCGCATCTTCCGGGCACTCGCCCGGCGACGCGAGCCACAGAAAGCGTGCCCGCGAATCGATAAAGCGCCGGATGAGCCACGCGCTGGCAACGCGGTCGACCCACAGGCGTTGACGGGTTGCCCAGGTCCGGCCCTGATGGTCTTCGCGATGCAGTACGACAATCGCACCCTCGGCCTGATGAGGTTCCCCCGGCGACAGGACGGTGTTCGCCAACGCAACGAAGTCCTGCCAGGCGGCCTCGGCCCGCGTAGATGCCTCGTTCCGAAAAAAGTCGATGCCTGAAATGGCCTCGAAGTCCTTGCCAACACGGCGCAATAAGCGGGTGATTTCGGCCGGGGAGAGGTCCGACAGGGTTTTTCTTGCATCCGCCAGCAACCGCGCGAAGGCTGCGTACTCGTCGGTTCTATCGAACAGGCACCGAAATTCGGCCTCCTGGTCCGCTCCCCGGCTAGAAGTACGCACGACATGGGCCGCTCCGCCTGCGTCGCCGATGCTTGTTCCGAGCTCCAACAGTTCGGCTTCTGCGGCATCGGTCGCGGGAAGCAGGTAGACGCCGTCCCGTAAGACAGCACAGCCTTTGGCCTTGAGGGCACGCCAGAAGCGCATCCGGGCAGTGGCGTTATCAGTCGGCAGCGTCAGGACGAGGAGGAGCCAATCGTTTAGTGAATTCATGTTGTATACGTTACAACACGGTAGATTACTCTACAAGAACGAATTTCGAGCAAGGGTTGAGACTGGCGGGACTGGAGCGGTGCCGACCTGGAGCCTTTGAAACTGGCTGGAAGAGAATTGGGGGCCAACGGTCCCGATGACGAACCGATGTCCGACGGCCGGCGCAGAATGCACCGGTCGTCGACCTTTCAAAGCGAAGATTCGCTTCCGGTGTCAGTGGATGCGGCGGTGGTGAATATCGGGTAAATGTGCGTGCGTGTGGGTGATAGGCGCGTGTTGATGGAGGTGCGTATGGGGTTCCTCGCCCTCCCACTCAAAATCATACGTGTGCTGATGGTGTTCGTCGTGCCAGTGCCGATGGAGTGCGCCGATGGAAAACCCGGTTTCGTCCAAGACGTTTTGCTTCATACAGCGCTGAGTCAGCTAGCTCCAGCAATTCGCCTGGGTTGATAGCGTCGGCTTCGCTCATGTGTGCGACGCCTATGCTTAACGTAAGAGCGCCAAGAGGACTTCCTTCGTGTGCGACAGCAAGGCCCTCGATATTGGCTCGAATCCGA
>NZ_JARESS010000101.1:0-13227 GCF_046027915.1 Paraburkholderia sp. RL17-347-BIC-D | reverse complement strand
GATCGCTGCGAACCCATGGCGTTAGACCTTTGCGGAACGCGCTCATCTGCCGGCTTGATGTGTGGTAACCAAGCGACCGTCGTTGTTCCGTGAGTTCTTCGCCCGTCGCGGACAGAAGTTGACTGAACGTCTGCCACGCGCCGGCACGGTTCTCCGTGTTCCGGTGCGGGGAGGCCATCGCGCCCTCGAGCTACCTGCAAGGAAAAGCCGGGATTCACGTGTGGCCGCCTGGCGCAGCGTTCATGCGGCGTACAGAGGTGTGGTGCGCGGGCAGTGGCTCGCCACCCGGGGCGGAAAGCCGCGCCGGAGTGCGACAGGTACCACGGGCGACGGTGGCAACGCCGTCCCCCTCAGCAGGAGCTGCCGTTACCCCTGCGACAAAAATCTGCACGTACAGATTTGTGCACCATTAAGTTAGCGGTAAGGGCTGATGGTGCGCCCCGTGCGTCATAGCGTATTGCCGTCTGAACACTTGGCCGCCCAGTTGAAAAAAGAAAGTGCCTATGGCCGATGTTTTCGCGGCAGCGACATAAGTGGGTGCGCGGCTTGATAGAACAGGTTGGCAACTCCCGTACTGGAAAACTGAAGCACTTCGGTCAGGCCGGACGTCGAATTCAGAAAGAGTTCGTCGTAGCAAACGACGGGCAACTGTCGATTGTTTTTAAATCTTCGGTCCGGTCCGCCCGACTTGTTCACGTATTGCCAAGTATGTCCGACGACAGTGGCATCGCCAGGAACGGAATCACCCTCCACGAACCGTGTCGAACCTACTCGGATGTTCAGCTCATCGTATTCGATGGCAGCAAATCTGTTTCCTGTAACCATGAAGAGATGGTCAGGACAAAAATACAAGGTGCTTGTACCGGCAACGATATAAGGAACATCAAGGTTGCATTTGACTTTGGAAAATGGGCCAACCCCAAGTTGCAGCGGTTTACGTTGGACAAGGCTCGATGCGCCCGCGTGATACTTGCGGTCCAACACCCGGCCACTGGCGTCGATCCGCCACTTCCCGCCACATGCGGCGAGCTTGGCGACACCGTCAGCGAGAGAAGAGAAAGCCTGCTCAGACACCGTGTCCAAGTCGTAAAAAAGTACAGTCGAGCGGCGAGCGGAATCCCAAAAGAAGACCCATGCAGTAGCCATGCAAGTCGCGATTGATGCGACTCCGCTAAGCACTGAAGCAACCAATCCGTTGTCCCATTCGACCGCAGCGAAAAGAAGCGAGACAACAGCGAGTGTGGCCATCCCCGGCCATAGCGCCATTTTCCCAGCTTTGTCATTGATTTCTTTAACGAGCGAATCCAGGGAAGACGATGTCAACTGAATCGCTGTCAGCGATGGGGTGCTGATCATTGGGCCAACCGTGTTACTGGTTGGAGGTGGCGGCGCCGACTGCGGACGCGAGTTCTGCTGGCTATTCCGTGCGTTCGTCGAGGCGACCCGGGATGACGGTAAAGTAGTTCGGTAGGTGAAACCACCGTGCGATATTGAGACGTAGTTTCCACGCGGGCCTGTTCCGACGCGAAAACCAGGAACGCCCACAGACATGCCGATGCCACTGCCTGACAGGTTGAAACGGAACGGTCCAGCCGAAATTGATTTTCTGTAGCTTAGTCCCATCGAGGTCTCTCACTAATGATTTTTATTGGGCAACGCACCAGTTGCCAATAGAACGGTAGCCCGAGTCGCATGTCCATCCGTTCCAGGTATCGGCAAGATGCGCATTTGGCGGCAAATTTACGGCTACGCAAGCGTTGCCCAGACGTCGAAACCCGGTGTTGCATTCCCAGTTGCTGCCACTCCCCGTCAGATGCGCATTCGGCGGCGTTTGCATTGACATGCACACCGTCCCAAACCGCAAATAGCCGTCATCACATTGCCATCGACCATCGGGGGAGACACGATGGGCATTTGGGGGCATGGCTGTCGGTACGCAGCCGTAAGGGCCGGGAGCCATCCCTGCAGGGCAGTCCGCCGGCACTCTTTGATTGGCTGCACCAGTGCAGCCTGAGCGGTCAACGCCAGGCGGGCAGATTGGTTGCCCCTCCGCTGAGGTAGGCGGCTGAGCAATTTGCCCGGCCATTTGCGATTGTCCAGGAATCGACGTTTGAGGTGTTGCGGTTGCTGGAGCTGCGGGAGGAGGAGAGACCGGCCCAACTGGCTTCCCGCGGAAAGCATTAAGAAACTGCTCCACCTGGATGGGCGTCTCTTGCGCTTGAACATGGACGGCGTTCAAAGCCAAAAAACCAGTGAGGCAGCTGGCAAAGACGAATTTACTTTTCAAGTCGATTGACCTCGTCATTGCCGCACCTGCATAACTGCAAGATCTGCTTCGGCCTGCGCCAAAGCGTGTGACGTCGTTTCGAGCGCACTTCCGGCGCTGTTCTGTCTCGCAATGATGTCGTTGCGGATTTCTTGCAGCTTGGTTGCGCCGTCTTTAAGTTGCTGTTCCAATCGCGCACGCATGGACGCCACTTTGCTGTTTACAGCACCGATGTCCTGTGGAGTCGGACTTGTCCCGGAAACGGGAACAAAGCGCTGCTCGATTCCGCGTCTCCATGCCAAAAGATTTGCGGTGAGCCCGGCACCAAAGCCTGGAATTGCAGCAATGGCAGACTCTGTAACGTCTGCGGCCGATTCGATTCCGAACGAAACCAATGTCTGCTTGCGCTGCTCGCCCACCCCAGCGATTTTTGCGGCGTGAATGAAGTGACGGTCCAGGAAATCATGCAACTGGCGAGCGATCAGTGATGCTTGCAGCTGCTTCAACTCCTGCGCAAGTACCTGCGGCAAGCCGTCAAGTTGGGCCTTGATTTGACCAACGTCGCGTGCTTTGTCGGAAAGCCTTCGATCATTTCGCAGGCTCTCGTAGTTTGACAGTGCCTGCTCATGCGCGCGTTTTGTACTATCGACAACGCTTTTCCGCGTGATGAGCTCGATTGGTGTCGGCAGCTTTACGCCGTGGATGGCGAACCCCCCGATCACGAGCCACAGAGGCCAGAGTCTGGGTACAGCGAGCGACACCAGGAAAGCAAAGACGCAGATGGCCGCGTATGTCAGCCGCGTCTTGGTGAGGCCATTGCTCACTGATGCAGGCGCCGGCCGTCCAGTAACGGTGATGGACTGCGGCGCATATACAGGTAGCGGCGGCAGGGCGCTGAGCGCCTGAATCTGCGACCAGAGGGCGCTAATGTTTGCGCCCATGACCTGAAAGTTAATGGACGGTCCGGTTGCAGATGCAGGGGTAAAGTATGGCGTTCCTAGCTTGTCGCGTTCACACCACACGCAAGAATTCAGATGGCCCGGGTATTTGTGGCGAGGCTCGGTGCTGCAAGACTTGAGAGATCGCAGCAGGCCGTCCAGTGTTGTAACCCACTCTTTGGCTTTGGGGCGACCGTTTTTGGCGCCAGCTTCCGTAAATGCACGCCAGAAAAGGTCGCCCATTGCCGGTGGCAAGTAGTCCAACCCCAAGGCCTTGGGAGGCATGTCGTTCAATCGCGTGAGCCGGTCCGCGCCGTATGCGAAACGGAATTCCTTGATGGCCCGTTCCAATGGCAAGTCGCCGGTTACCTTCGGTACGCCGGAAAACGGATGGCGCGCCATAAACAATAGTTGGAAAATCAGGACGGCAAGGCCGAAGTTGTCATGGTTTGCGGTTCGCGTTACACCGTGGAACGAGCCGAGGCCCTGGAGTTCTGGCGGGGTGTAGTGCGGGACCCCCACGGTACACGGGAAACTGGTTGTAGCCGTGTTCACATGGAACGAGTCACAATCGAGTAGCTTGACTGTCCCTTGATGGCTGACAATGATGTTGTTTTCATTGACATCGCCGATCGCGTGTCCGTGCGCATGTATAGCGTCGAACGCGGCAGCGATATTTCTCGCAGTTCCCACCAGGAATGAAAAATCGACCTTGGGAAATGTCTGTCGTCTACTTGCAACACCATAAAGCTGATGTACAGGTTCGTAGCCGGAGAACTTCGGCATGGTAAACCCGGCAACTGGTCCAGGCCTGTTCGACAACAGGACACTAATTGGCCACGCCGCTATCTGTTTCAGATACGTGTCACCGACCTGCGCCATTGCCCGCAACTTGGCTTGCCGATCAAGCGGCAGCGCCTGGGAATATAGCTTCGCGGCAACGTTCTCGCCGTTATGCATGGCGTCGAAGACGGCCCCTTCGCCGCCTTCACCAAGCTTTTTTCCCAGCTTTAGCTGGTTTCCAAGTTCGTCAAACGCCGCTGACATCAACTACCCCCAACGCGCGCGTGGCAAGAATTAATGTCTTGTCGTCGTCAGTTCGCTCATTTATCACATTGCTACCAAGGAACCGCTTCAGCGCTGAGCACAACGAGTCGGTCTGTTCATCCGTTGATGCGCGCAGCGCCTTGAACATAGGCTCAAAGAACGGTTCGTGCGCTGTTTCATCGGCGAACACAAGGGCAAGGCGCTGCAGGCCGTCGCTAAACAGCGCTACCTCGTCGGTCGTGCTTCGTATTTCGGCGCGCAGATGGCTATGGGCGTCGGCGTCCGTGACGAAGTAGGTCATGTTTGCGTATTCGCCAGATTCCGGCCAGAAGACAGGTGCAAGGCCGCTTTCGTGGCGCGCAACGATTGCTCCGTCTCCCACCTGGAAATAGAGTGCTTGCGTCGGTCCGATGACCGCGCCGAGCAACGTGCATGCGAGAGCACGCGTCGCGACATCCCGCACGGTCGCAGCCTTCAAGATTTCAGCGCGAACACGCTCGAGTAACTCGCTAGCCAGTTCAACCGTCAGTCGTGCTCCGTCGGCCGCTTCGACCGCTGCGAGCAGGAGTTTTCCGCCGGTCTCGCACGCTATCTCTGCGCCAACTTCGCCAAATTGGGCGCTGCCCGCACCGTCAGACGCCAGAGCGACCAGAAATCCGGTTCCATCGGCGGCTTTCGCGACATGGTAGAAGCAGCTGTCTTGGCATGGTGCTGACGTTTGAACGTGTGAACTGCCGACAACTGAAGCGCCAATGACTCGCCAGCTCACACCGAGGCCCAACCTGTAGGGGACACGAGCGGGACCTCAGCGCCCGGCGTCGAGCGTGAGACGGCTGCCATGGAAGCGGACAGCCACTGGAAAAGCTCACGGAATTTCAAGCCTTGCAACGACAGCGGCTGACGGGCTGTCGAAATCTGGGCGAGAGTATCCATATTCGCGCCTTCCACGCCGACGGCAAAGAAAGCAAACTTCTTCGAAGCCTCGCCTTCGCGAACTCGAGCGGCTGCGGATTGCCAGGCGTCCGTTGGGCCACCATCGGTAATGAGGAACACCCACGGACGGTAGTACGAGATACCATTTGCTTTGTACTCGGCCTTACGCGCATCAAGTGTGTCGAGCGCCAGATTGATTGCTGCACCCATAGGGGTGTCGCCCTGTGCACTCAGCTCCGGCGGGAAGAAGTTCGGAGCCGTGTGGAACGGCATTTCAAGTGCGGGAGGCCCGAAAGTCACAATCGCAGTATCGACTCGCTTCATAGCGAGCGAGTCGGCTGCAAGCTCGTCCTTAAACGTCGTAAGTCCCGCGTTCAATAGTGCGATTGGCTTGCCGGCCATTGAGCCCGATCGATCTAGGAGAAGCACGCATGGACAGCGTTGTTCAGGATTTTCAGCGAAATTGTCCGTACCAAAGGCTACTTGCGTAGCAAAGTCGTTGTTCTCAGTCATGGTCTTCTCGCTGTGTGGCGCTGGCTAAGCTCGGAACCGCGCGTTAGTATTTAAGCCTGAGATAATAATCCAAGAACCATGTCTACAAGTAAAGCGCCCGCTTATTTTGGTTTGGTTTGCGCGGTGGCAATCGGGGTGTTGCTGTCCGGGGCGAACAACCGCATGAACTCTGATGTTGTCGCGCCCCTCGACGTCGCGAGTACGCCGGCCGCCGTGATACCTGCGCCAGCTGAGCCACAACCAGTTCCGGTAGCCGAATGGAAGTTGCAAACGTTGAGCCTTGGAACCGTCCGTCTGAAAGCGAACCTTCCGTCGTTCGGCATTAATGCAACGTGCATGCTTCCCAAGCCCACGGAAGATGAAGTGGCAACGTGCCAGCCGGCAACGGGAACGGTGGACACATCCATCTGGCAAGTGCGGACTGTGAGCCAGCGTGACAGATTTGTGCCGATATCATGGTTCGATAGCGCTGTTCAGGCGCTACGTGCTCTGCCACCTGACCTGTTGACGCGCCAGTTGGGTAATGAGGCGAATCTGGTGTCCAAGGCTGGTTTCACGAATGCAGCACTTCTTTCGCCCGTCGATTTGCCGGGAGCGGTGGCTATTCGGGGCGCCGCGGCGGCGCCTTCATCGTTTTCCGCTGCGGCTCCGCAATTGTGCGTGTACGCTTTTCTGCTGGTGGCGAACAGGCCGACCACTGTTCTGTATTGTGCAACTGACGACGTGCAATCGCTGGCGGGTTCCAAAAAGATCGTGGCTTCGCTGCTGAAGTTCAACGCATCCGGTGAATATAAGCGCGGCAGCGCACAAGGAATCGAGCATGCGCTGTTTTTGAAGCGGCTCAAAGCAGCCGGTGGCGCAGTCTCGGCACCGGAGCTCGTATCCTCCGAACAGGCGTTTGAGCAATCGATGGCGAGTGAGTGCGAAAGATATCCAGTGCTATCACAGGAACGTTTTCAGTGCTATGAAGGATTCGCGGCCAACCGGCTTTCGGCTTTGTGATTGCATTGTTTCTCACGGAAAAGCCTAAAGTTTCGGCTGTACATGTCGTCAAACCGTGTTTGGGTTTGAGGGTAGAGAATGGGATTCGAGCACAAGATGCTTCAGGTGCCACCCAATATTGCGGTCCGCGCACGAGAGCATCGGGGCAATGAGGCTGCCGCATACCTGGAAGGAGTTGTGAGCGAACGCGCGCGCGATGGATGGGAGTTCTACAGGGTCGATCAGGGTTGAGTAGACTCAGCGCTTACTGCTGCAAACCCTGATGTGGTGGGCCACGAAGCCGTAACCGGTCCCCGACGGTTGCGACGATTTGGCAATTTAGTTTTCACCTGCCCGGTCTTGATATAGGTTTCGGCAAGGTCAAAGAAAAGTAGAGAATATGGATAACATCGGGGTCGTACTAGTTTTGGTGGGCGTTGTCACCGGATTGGTGGGCGTGGCAGGGTTCTTTGATACCCGCAAGGTCGACCGTCGCTTCAAGACCGGCTACAAAAATAATGAGCCGGACACAAGAAACTTTGGCCGTGCCGGCAAGCGCATGTTGTACGGCATTGGGATCTGCATTGTGGGAATGGCGGTTATCCAGTTGACCTCGCCATCGCAGCACTCGTCGGAAACGGCCCCAGTCAATACGATAAGTTCGCCACAGACTGCGAATGTCACCCCCGCCGATGTTGCATCGAATCCGGTTGTCGCACTTGACACCCAACAAGCGGACCAGAAACCCGACAGCGGGGTCACGCTCGGGACAAACGAGCGGATCGTCACTGCTGACGCTGTAGCCGCAGGCGCCAGTTCGGTATCGTCGGAGCCGTTGCCTGCCCAAATACAGAGCGCTTCCGATCAGCAGGTTCCGGAGACAGTCAGTTGCACCGATGACGGTACCTTTTTTGGGGCCAACATTTGTCATAGTGCAACGCTGGCAGCTGCTTACAACCAGGAACTCACTGAGTACGATGCTGCGCAGGGCCGTATCGGCGGCAAAGACGTAGGGGTCCGCATCGAACAGCAGAACTGGCTGGAGCAGGTGACGAAAGAATGTACGGATATGTCCTGTCTAACAAGTGCGTTCGATGTCCGCATCGCCAACCTACACTCACGATACCGTAAAGATGGCTAAGTTGGATGAGACTCTCACGGGTTTGTAGCAGTAGGCGCTGAGTCCGCTCAAACCTGATCATCGCATTTCAAAACGGGTCCGACACCCGGTCTCTTTGTGGAGACCGCGCGCCTGTACGAGAAAATCGCGCTGTTACGCCAGCGGACGCGTAGGCTCGAGCAGATCAAGGAGCAACTGAAGAAAGAGCTGGGCCGACAGTTGTCTCTTGCCGATCCGGATTGCCGCTCCACGACCAGTGGTGGCAAACGAACCGGAATGGTCGGCTACAACGCGGTGGAAGAGGCGGCTCCTCACCAAGCAGAACCTCGTCAACGTTGCAAGGAACGACGAGTATCATTGTCCCGCCGATAAGTGTGCCATTCGTCGATTCACGACCGTTGAAAACAAGTGACTCTGCAAATTCTCTCTTCGAACATTGGCCGACTTACTCGGCCCCAGCTCACGCGCGCTCATCCGACGACAATCGGCCATCAAGTGACGTCTGCCTCTGCCAGCGACTGGACGTTCGGGCGACCGCTTCGCTTGGACAACGGACCTTTGCTTGAGGATGCCGGGAATTTGCAGGGAAACGGAATTGGTGAGACCAGGGCGCTTTTCGCGAGACTGGAAGAACGGAGATCGTGAGACTGCCCGGACACTCGGGCGGAAGCAGGGGTTGCGTTGCATTAGGCGGCGGTCTGCGATAAGGTCCGCCGACGCTAGCTGCGGTCAGAGTGTGGGTTCACCCCAACGGATGCGATAAAATCACGTCTATCTTTCAATTGCCTGTCGGCGCACTAGCAAGCGGAGCGCAACGCTAGATGCTGCAATCAGTCACGGCTTGGGCCGCACGGCTAAAGCGAGATGTAGTCACGCTTATGTTCGCCAGTCGCGATCGGGCCACGCCGTTGCTCGCGAAATTTCTCGCATTGGCAACGGTGGCCTATGCGCTTAGCCCTGTCGACCTTATTCCCGACTTCATACCCGTCCTCGGCTATCTGGATGATCTGGTCGTCGTGCCGCTTGGAGTCTGGCTTTGCTTGCGCCTCATCCCGAAGGCAGTCCTCGAAGACAATCGCGGAAAGGCCGAAGTCTGGCTAGCTGGCAAGCCGGTGAAGCCAAGAAGCATGCTCGGTCTCGCCACAATTTTGTCTATCTGGGCACTCTGCGCTTGGTTGCTGTGGCGCTGGCTTGTTCGCTGAACTTGTCGAGCGCCTCGCAAGTTGCGCGACAGCCGACTTAGCGAACCAAGTTCGCGAGCTAGTCGTTGATCAGGCGGAAGTCCCGGTCTCACTAATTCCGTTTCCCTGCAGTAGACGCAGGCATCATACCAGCCCGGCGAGCTGCCGCCGCGTTGGAGGCCTGACTGTTGTGCATGCCACTAGGAGATCCGAGGGGGGCTGCACAAGGCCAAGCGCAAACACTTGGCGCTATCTCCGCGCACCGTGCTCTCAAGCCCGGCGAATTCAAGCCGTTGGTATGACAAACCATCATGGCGTAGAGGTCGGACGCCCTAACACAGACATGCACTGAGCCACACATGATTCGAGGCGATCTTTCCAACCGGCTGATCCATCTGACACGCGGCAACGCGGACATGACGGTGGACCAGGTATTTGACAGCATTCTGCGGGAAAAGCAGCTGCGCGGGTCCAGCCGCGATATCCGGGGCAAGCACACTGTCGTGTGCTTCACCGAGGCACCGGTGACAATGCTCGCGCAAGCCATGGCTGCTGACCCGAGTGCCATGCGCTACCAGCCTTTTGGGGTGATGGTGAGCAAGGACTGGCTGTATGCCAAAGGCGGCCGGCCGGTGATCTACGGCGAGGGCTCCGAGTATGATGAGTTGCCCGCAAGCATGAAGTACCGATACGTGAAGTATGAACCGGCCAAGCGCAACGGAGACTGGACGTGGGAGCGGGAGTGGCGGATCGAAATCGACAACCTTCCCCTCGATCCCGCCCATACGACACTGATCGTACCCCGCCGGATGATCGCGGATCGGTATCGGGAAGAACATGCCGACGACATGACAAGCATGGCCGTTGCCTTGTCGGACGTCGCGTTTGCGATTACCGAGGCCTATCCGTGGCACTACGTCGCGCTGGAGGATCTTGGCATCGACTTTCCTGCCGAGGATGCCGGTACGACATCAGCGGTGTAAGGGTGACCATGTCGAGCAAGCGCACACAAGCCAAGACCCCACCCAAGCCTGTGATCGTGGCGTTGGGAAATGCCGCGATGATGCTCGGCGTGCATGACGACGTCTTGGCCGAACTTGCACACGGGCGGGGGTGCCAGTTCTATAGAGACCCGTTCGGCCGGCCCGGTTTGACGCGGGAGGATGTCCTCGCGATCGCGTCATCGCCGGAGTGCCTGCTGGCTATCCGCAAGTCATTGCGCCGGGAGCAGCGCTACCGCGAGCGCTTGGTGCCGCGTGCCCAGGAATCGCTCGCACGCCAGCAGCAGTTCATCGGGGACTTTGAAGGCTATGCCGCAGACCTAGAGGCCATTCATCGGCGGCAATTGGCAGCCGTCAATGCCGCCGGCGCAGAGAGCGCGGCCATGGCCGCCTATCTGCTACTGAGCAAGGCGATCTCCATGTTGCGCATGCTCACGCTGGCACTGGCCCACCAGCATTGGTACGCCGGTGCATTGCTGCGGGACATCGACGAATGTCTGGACGCTGCCAAATACTTCGCGATCACGCGCGACACCCCGGAGGGCAACAAGGCGCTATGGCGCTGGTTCCACCTGAACGAGTCGCCCAAGCACGCCGATATGCGGGCGGCCGGCGCGGAGCAGCTTGGCTTGCATCTGGGCAACGGCAACCACCGGGAATTGCTCGACGAGCTTTACAGCAAAAAATCGAAGTTTACGCACCCCACCTTTCTGGCGATACGGGAGGTGGCGCGCTGGGACGTGTCAAACGGCATGGCGCTGGTTGAACCAAGCTATGGGCCGTGCGATGAGCCTGACATCATCCGCGACCTGACCGATTTCGCGCGATCCAGCTTCTGGAGCACGTATCAGATTATGCTGATCTCGCTGCAGATCACGGGGGTGCTGGCGTCTGCGGATCGAGATTTGCTGCTGGAGCGCGATCGCGCCTTCCAGAAGCTGGCCGGGGAGGACATGGCATGACGGCATCCACCTCGGGTGGCGCCGCGCCGAAGGATCCCGAGTATTTCGCCGTGTGCGTGGCCAACGCCGAGGCGGTCGAGAAGCGTGACGACATTCGTTTTCCCGAACCGGGCCGGCTCACAACCCTTGACGTGGATAGCGACGCGCGGTTCAATACCGGGCCCAATGGCGCGCGACTCGATACCGAGGAACTGGCCAAGATGTTCCTTGCGCACGCGTTGCCTGTCGCGCGGGCGCGTCATGGCGCGCCCGTAGAGCTACAGGTCGCGCGCCGCCGTGCCACAACCTCGATGGCCGCAAGGTGGTCCGGGACAACTCGTGGCAGATTCGGGCCATGCTGGGCGTGGGCGATCCGCCGCAACAGAATCGCTAGCCCGGAACAGGCGCTCGCAAGATTCTTCATTCCGGGGCCCCTCGCGCGCCGCACGGGGCGTTCGTCAGCTGCGACTGAATAGTGATGATTAGAGCCCACTTCGAATCGATTTATGACCGCCTGATCGAGACATTAGGGAAGGCCCGACACTCCGTTCGCTTGAGTGTCGCGTGGATGAACCCGGAACTATTTAGCGACGCTATCGATAATTTGCTTGATAGGGGTGTACAGATTGCAATCGCGTATTACAACGTCCTGGCAAATCGAAGGTTAAAGCCGTATTTTCATGGACGGCGGATCAACTTCTACCCGGTGACTCCGCGCTGGTACGGCGCGTATATGCATCACAAGTTCTGCATCATCGATGACGAGGTGCTCATAACGGGTAGCTATAACTGGACGAAGAATGCGGCGCGAGGCTTCGAGAATGTCATCATTGCGGAGCATGAATTCGAACTTGTGAAGCAGTACAAGCATGAGTTCGAGGACATCAAGGCCTTTGTGAATGGGGACGATACTCGCCAGAGCAAGCTGTGTTTTGAGCATCCGCACTGTCGGTCTGAAGCCTACCATCTGGCTGTCTTCTATCCGAACGATGGCAACGCCCCCATGGCCACGGGCATTTGGCAGGTTTGCGAACGGCATCGCCATGCCAAGTTGGTTCGCAGTGAGCCATACACCGCCGACGATGAGTTTGAGGTCGAACGGGAAGACTTCGATGAGCCGACGGACCGGGCGGACTCGATCGAAGCTCGTCAGGCAAAGATGCTGCGCGAATTCGCGACCCAACGCGAGTCTATTGAGTTCATCAAAGGGGCGACCGCGAAGCGGTTTGGGATGCCAATTGATGCTTACGGCAGTGTGCGCATGAAAGATGAAGCCTTGCATTCGAAAAGTGGTGGCAGCGGCTTTGTCTTTCCTGAGTATGAAATTGTCGTTCAGTGGCGGGATGTGTACTACCGTAAGACGGTGCCGGAAAGCCTTTCCGCAGACGATGGATATGGGCGGGTCATCCGTGGAAAGGAATGGACTTGGTAACCTGGCTGCGTGCCGGGGTTGCGTACTTGAGGGTGTGTTTGCAGATGGCCGTTTCCAAATCAAGCCGATTGGTCAGCCGCTGTCGCTTGGCTATTAGCGGCACCACTTCGCGATCGGGCATGCCGGATCAATGACCGCAGCCTGGGTCAGCGTCAGTTCATGGCTGGACAGCAGACGCTCGCCACAACCAAAATGGCAATGGCGGAGTATGGCCGCACGCAGACTAACGCGGCCGGAGCGGCGCGGCCGATGGCAACGTTCCCGCCAGTCCAACTAATTCGCGTCACGATTCCGGCGAGTCTCACGAATTCGGTTCTGCCGTGACCTGCCGCGTGACCGAATTCATGAGCAAGTCATTGATTATGTTGGGGCGCCAGTCCCAGCAATTCGGTGTTCGCGCAAATTCTTGAGCCTGATGGCGAATCCAGGAGACTGGAAAGACAGAATTGATGAGACTGCCGAGGATTTTGTCATACCGCGAGGCCGGCGCAGGCAGCGCAGGCCGACGGTACCTACCAACATCGACAGGTTGTTCCGATGTACTAGCCGCGCCATCATTCGTATGATTATTGAGGGACTACCTCGCACTTGCGGAACAAGCGCCGTGGTCAACCGATAAACCTTTGCAACAATTCCAAAGCGTGCCTTTTGAGCTTAAACCACCACTCGAGGAATCTAGCTATGAGCACACCTCAATTTGACAGCCTGAAAGACAAACTTGTTGATAAACTAAATGAAGGAAATGAAGCATTGCAACTGATGTACCGCAAATCCGGGGCAGGCGATACCGAGAGCTTTGCATCAGCCTTGGCACGTGAGTCAATTAAGCATGAACAGGCAAATATTAAGCGCCACGTCCAATCACTTCCATATA
>NZ_JARESS010000100.1:0-14142 GCF_046027915.1 Paraburkholderia sp. RL17-347-BIC-D | reverse complement strand
GAAGGCCGCATATAAGACCGCAGCCGATACCTCGCTCACGTATCACATAAGATCAACTTGGCAAACCGGGCGGTGTCCATATAAGCCTGTGTGAAAACACCATGATCGCCTAAACTGGATTAACTCATTCAGCCTGGGTGACCGGATGAAGCGATTCATAGAAGGTGAAGATCGCAAGCAGGTGACGCTGCTTCCAGAGTGCCTCGATGACTTTGTCGCCGAGGACAATCCGGTCAGAATCATCGAGGCGTTTGTTGAAGAGCTTGACCTTGAATCACTGGGCTTCGATGGAGCGATGCCGTCGACTACAGGTCGCCCGTCCTATCATCCAGGCGTGCTGCTGAAGATCTATATCTACGGCTACCTGAACCGGATCCAGTCGAGCCGCCGCCTGGAACGTGAATGCCAACGCAATGTTGAATTGATGTGGCTCACGGGCCGTTTGGCGCCGGACTTCAAGACCATAGCTGACTTCCGCCGTGACAACGGCACCGGCATCCGCAACGTATGTCGCCGCTTCGTCGTCTTATGCCGCGAACTGAAGCTGTTCTCGCAGGCGCTCGTTGCCATCGACGGTAGCAAGTTCAAGGCAGTCAACACCCGCGATCGCAACTTCACAGAGGGTAAGGTCGACAAGCGCCAGAAGCAGATCGAGGAGAGCATCCAGCGGTATCTGAACGCGCTGGAGACTGCCGATCGTACGCAACCCGCTGAGCTGGAAGCGAAGACGACCCGGTTGCAGGACAAGATCGCACGCTTGCGCGAACAGATGCGAAACCTCGATCAGATCAAGGAGCAACTCAGGACGCAGCCTGATGGCCAACTCTCGATGACTGATCCCGACGCGCGCTCCATGGCGACGAGCGGCAAAGGCTCGGGAATGGTCGGCTACAACGTACAGGTGGCAGTAGACGCCAAACACCACCTCATCGTTGCTCACGAGGTCACAAACTCTGGCAGCGACCGGGCGCAACTCAGCCCCATAGCGAAAGCTGCACGCGATGCGATGGGCAAGAGCAGACTGCGGGCAGTCGCCGATCGTGGCTACTATAGCGGGCCTCAGATCAAAGAGTGTGTGGATGCCGGGATCGCGGTAATGCTGCCGAAACCCACGACATCAAGCGCGAAATGCCATGGTCGATTTGATAGGGCTGACTTCATCTACATTGCGCGGGACGACGAATACCAGTGTCCAGCCGGTGAACGGGCAATCTACCGTTTCACCGGGGAGGAACACGGTATGCAATTGCGCCGTTACTGGAGCAGCGCCTGTCCTCAGTGCCCAATAAAATCACAATGCACGCCAAGTCCATATCGGCGAATCACCCGATGGGAGCACGAGTCCGTGTTGGAAGGTGTTCAACGTCAACTCGACAAAACGCCAGAGGCAATGACGATACGCAGACGCACCGTCGAACATGTCTTCGGGACGTTCAAGCACTGGATGGGTTACACGCACTTCCTGACACGCCGGCTGCCCAACGTGGGGACCGAGATGAGTCTGAACGTGCTTGCCTACAACCTCATGAGAGTGCTGAGAATCCTGGGATTCAAAAGGACAATGAAAGCGATGCGGCTGGTGGGTGCCTGAGCACCCATCGACCTTAAAAACAAGCTCACAATCGCCAGTTAAAGGGCGCTAGACCCCTTCAGCAGTTCGTCATCGCCGAATGAACTGTCAACATGCAAACCGCCACACGTGCGATGCGAGGTTGGAACCGCGTGCATTGAAACTCTCTTGGCGTTTCCACACGGCCTGGGTCGATCACGGTCGGCCCGGAAACCGGTGACCGTGATAGAGCGCAGGGGAATTGTCGTCAAAGCGCAGATGCACTATGCCATCGGCGGAACCGCCGATCGCGCGAGCACACACATTGCTGTCTCGCGCCAGGATCTTGTCGCTTGTGAGACAGCCCTCGCTTTGGAGCGCTCTCCTGCGTTATCCGTTCGTCATCTGTTTCCGGCGAACGCGCGTCATTGCGGCCTGAGGTGCAGATCGTTGCTCACGGATTGTACCCCCGGCACGCCGCGCGTCACGGCAAGCGCTTTCTGAATCCGTACCTCCGAATCCACGTATCCTGACAACTGCACGACGCCTCGATACGTCGCGACGCTCATCGACAACGATCTTAGCCCCTGGTCCGCGACAAGCGCCCGCTTCACCCGGGCGGCGAGCGCAGCGTCGTCAGTGGCGATCTCCCCCGGCGCGGTCACGGACGGCGTCGCCGTCGACTTACAGCCGTTGGTGTATGAGAACTTCACCGGACGCGTCGGCAGCAGCGACCTGAACGGCTCGCTGGTGTACGTCTCGCGCGAACCCCGCCCGCTGTTGTCTGGCACGCTGGTGTCGAGCCTGCTGCAGTTTTCCCACCTCGCACCACTCGTCGGTGCCGACACGAACGCCAGCAAGGCCAGGCGCGGCGACGCCGTAGCGCAGCCGGCCAACAAGGCGCTGCCGGTCGAGGAGTTCCGCACTGACCGCTGGAAGGCGATCGATGCTGACGTCCGATTCACTGGACGCCGCATCGTCAAGACCGCGAGCCTGCCGATCACTGTTCTGTCCACCCACCTCGTCATGCAGGACGGCGTGCTGATGCTCGATCCGCTGAAGTTCGGCGTGGCGGGCGGCACCCCTCGCTTCGACCATCCACCTGGACGGCAGCAGCAAGCCGCTCAAGGGGCGGTTCTCGCTGCAGGCGCGGCATCTGCGGCTCAAGCAGCTGTTCCCGACATTCGCGGTGATGCGGACGGCGCTCGGCGAAGTCAACGGCGACGCGGCGCTGTTGGCCACCGGCAACTCGCCGGTGGCACTCGCCGCGACCTCCAACGGCGAGGTGAAGATGTTGATCACCGACGGCGCGGTGAGTCGCTTGCTGATGGAGGCGGCCGGGCTGAACGTGGCGAACGTGGTGTACGAGAAGCTGTTCGGCAATCGAGACGTGACGATCAATTGCGCGGCGGCCGACTTCGTCGCCACCAATGGTGTGCTCGACTCGCGCGTATTCGCCCTCGACACCGACGATGCGGTGGTCGAGATGGACGGAAACGTGAACTTGCGAGACGAGACCATGAATCTGACGATTCATCCGCACACCAAAGGGTTCCGGGTGATCTCGCTGCGCTCGCCGCTGTACGTCAAGGGCAGTTTCAAGGAGCCGCAAGTCGGCAGGAAGGCCGGGGCGCTGGTCGCGCATGGCAGGGCGGCGGCGGGACTGGGCTTGCTGAATCCGTTTGCGGCGGTGATCGCGTTGCTCCAGCCGAGCGACAATCGGCCGTTGCCGTGCCAGCAGATGCTGGCAGACATGGAGAAGCGCGCGACGGCGCCATCGCCGGGAATACGACAGAAGACGAAGCTCGCGCCGGCGTATATGAGCGCAACGTCGGCTGCATCCGGGGCTTCCGGGGCGGCGGCTGTTGGGCGCGAGCAGGCGAATGGAGCGAGGGACCCGTCCTCCTCCCGGACCGGTGGCGCAGCGGTTTTCAAGGGCAATTGAAGGCGTGCCTCCTGCCGCACACCTGAGACGCTATTCCCATGTCGCGCGCCAACCTCACTCTCATGTAGCGCCAGGAGGCGTGATTTGCTTGTGTAACTTGCAGACCCCTGTCTGCGGAGAACGTAGCCCGTCCACGCCGGCTGCGACAAGCAGCTTCTCCACTAGCGACGCAACGAAGCGCGCCACGTAAAACGCCGCGAGCAGACTCATCACGGCCGCAATGATGTCCGGCAAGGCGCTCAGCGTGGCCAACCCCTTGCATGGGCGGCGGGAAATTTTCGCAACAACGTGATCTACCGCGCAGTGTGACGCACAGGTACTCACTGATTATTGATAGCGCTGACTCACCAGTGGCTGTATGAAGAAGTGGTCGGGACAGTGGCGTTTTGTGCCCCCGGCGTGAAAGCCCGATTTGAAGCCGGCGGAATGTCACCTGACGATGAGAGGAGTTCATCATGCTGCGGTGGATAACCAGCTGGGCTGTACGCAACGCGCTTACTCCGGAGAAGCAAGCCGAAAAAGCGTTGCGGGAATTGCGTCTGGAACTCTTCCAGGCTGAACAACGCATCCTTGACGCTCAGATGCACGCAGATTACTACCGAGCCCGCCTGGCCTTTTGTGAAGCGGTGTTGAAAAGCGGCATCGAGCAGGTAAGCGATCAGCGGAAGGAGCCGCAGACGGGCTGGCAGGCATTGAGGACGGGCCACAAACTTACAGCGGCCCAATAGCGCAAACCCTGCGCGGGCGGAGCGACGACTCCTTCCAGATTTCGCCGTTCAGACTGAACAGCTCGATGACGCCTTCGGCGACCTGCCACCGGTATTCCGACAGTCGCCGCCGACGACGGGTCAGGTCGGTCTGTTCACCATTCGGCTGGATCGCTCCATCGCTCGGTCTTGCGCCTCTGGGCGACCGGCTTCGACCGGCGCTCTGCGCCGAGTGTCCGATGCGCCTGCTCAGTGCATTGCTGTGCGCCCGTACTGCCACGAAGAAGTCGGACCAACAGCATCGACACCGGTCCGCCGGCCGACATTGCAGCGACCTGCGGCGAGCGGGCTTCCGGCTCGCACTGGATGATGTTTCGCAGGTCACCCCGCGTCTGGCCGAACTGCTGCCGTGCGTCGATATTGTCAAGATCGACTTTCTCGACTGCACGCGCGAGGACCTTAACGAACTTGTCAGCATCGTCAGGCAACACGGGAAGGTATTGCTCGCCGAGAAGGTCGAAACACCGGAAGACCATGACGTCGCCATGCGCGCCGGCTTCGACCTACTACTTTGCCAAGCCGCAGGTGCGGACACGCGGCGTCTCACGCCATCGCGCGAAGCGCTGCTGCGCCTGCTGGTGCTGCTGTGCGGCGAACCGGAGATTGTCGAACTTGAATCCGAGCGAGGCGAAGCAGTCCGCCGCCGGCAACGTCGTCGAGCTGCAACAGATGATTCGCGGTTCGGACCTGAGCGAACTGCGTACAACGTACAACGGCAGTTACGGTGCGAGCCTGCTGTTTTACAGCAAGGAAATGACGTATTACGTCGTGCTGTTCCAGCAGAAGAACTTCTGGCGCGTCATCAAGACACCGGACCAAACCCACGCCGACCTGATCTACAAGGACTTCGTGCGTCAGACCGTGCAGTTGTCCGATGTCGAAATTCGCCGCGGCCGGCTCGAGGCGCAAAAGGCGTTCATCGAGCGGATGATTGCGCTGTCGCAGGGTCGTGCGAACCGCCTGCAGGCCGACCTCGATGTAGCGAGTCAGCAGCAGACAATCGTCACCAACCAGCAGCAGAAGACGCGTGCCGAAGCTACCCTGCTCGCACAGCAGAAAACTGCCGCACAGGACCAGTTGCGGTCCGCGCAGCGGCAGGTGCGCGAACTCCAGAGTCAGCTGGAAAGCGGCCTGGCAGGCTCACACTGATTTTCAGTCTTTCCCTGCAGGAGCACGACCCGTCCGGTTCTCATCGGGATGTTCGCGCAGGGAGGCACTTCAGACATACATGTCGTCAGCCTTGTCACCAAGCGCTATCTCGCCGCTCCCGGCGAGGTCGCGCGCGACCTGCACAACCTTGCGCTGTTGTGCTTCGACTTCCGACAGGCGCACCGGGCCGCGTGTGTCCATATCTTCGGAAAACAGCTCCGCCGCGCGTTGCGACATGTTCGCCATGAATTTCTGACGCAGCTCGGGCGGCCCGACCTTCAGTGCGATCCCCAGTGTCTCCGTGCCAACTTCCCTGAGCAGCAGCCGGATCGCGCGATCATCGAGCTCGACCAGGTTCTCGAACGTGAACATCTCGTCAATGATCCTTTGCGCGAGATCGTCGTCGTAGCTGCGTACGTTGTCGATTACCGATTCTTCGTGCTGGGTTGACAGGTAGTTGAGGATTTCCGCTGCCGCGCGAACGCCGCCAACCGCCTTGCGTTTCACGTTACCGCTGCCAGACAGCAACTCTGTCATCACATCGTCGAGTTCGCGCAATGCAGCCGGCTGGATGCCGTCGAGCGTGGCGATGCGCAGCAGCACGTCGTTGCGCGTCCGTTCGGTGAAGCATGCGAGTACGTCAGAAGCCTGCTCCGGGCCAAGGTGCACGAGGATGGTTGCGATGATTTGCGGGTGTTCGTTTTTGATCAGTTCCGCGACGGCTCGCGCATCTATCCACTTCAGGCCTTCGATGCCGCCAACGTCGTCACCCTGCAGAATGCGGTCGATGACGTTGCCAGCCTTGTCTTCGCCGAGCGCCCTCGTCAGCACCGACCGGATGTAATCCTTCGAGTCAAGCGATAGCGTCGTGTGCGTTTCTGCTTCCTTGATGAAGTCTTGCAGTACAGTGTCGACGGCACCGCGCGTGACGTTTTTCAGCGCGGCCATCGCGATGCTGATCTTCTGCACCTCACGTGGGCCGAGGAACCGGAAGGCTTCGGCCGCCTCGTTTTCACCGAGCGACATCAGCAGCAACGCGGCCTTGTTGATTCCTTCGGCGTTCACTGACCACTCCGTGACTTGCTAACAACGATTGCGGCGATCTTCTGATCTCTTGTTTCCGGCAAGCGCGCGTTGTTCCGTTGCTCTCCCGACGTTGGGAGCAATGCTCCATCCGTCGGTCGCATGCGTCCCGGAGATCTTAAAGGACGACGGCCCGTGGGCCAGCCAGGGCGTGCCGGAAGTACATGCCGGACACGTTGCGCGAGCCAGTCCGCTTTAAGTCCGGCACGGTACGCTGACCTGAACGGTGCGGGATTCATGCGTCGGTGCCTCGCCGGCGGGGTAGGTTCAGGTTGACCCACTCGTAAGCATCGTGCCCAAGCCTGCCCACTTCGCGCCACACGGCGAAGGGAATCTCCTGTCGGGTCGCGTGCCGATCAACCAGACCCTGGCATGCCTGTGTCATCTGTCGAAGCAGCACAATCGCATGCGTTTCAGCTCTCTCCCCGTGCTGGTCGAGCGCCGTCTTCGCCTCGTGAGCCCGTTGAAACATTGCCCGCCATTGGGAATCCCGGATTTCCTGAGCGTGAGTGCCTCGCTGCGCGAGCGCGCTCGAAACAATGTAGAGGTTTTTGAGCGCCGTGATGACTTCTGGTGGCAACACAACGCAGCCTTCGCTGCAGCCCGGCTGCGTGCGCGTCATCAGCATGCCCTCGACAGATCCGCCAGGGGTGTGACCGCGAGATCCGTTCTCGACGAAGCCTTGCGACCTCCTGAGGAAGGGGCCGGACGTGAGATGTTAGCCAGCCGGTGCAAATCTGGACTGGGTAGCGGTGTTTGTGAGATGCCGGTCGAGGTGGCGCTCATGCGGGCGTGACAAGTGTTGTTGGATGAGAAATTCGCTGGACTGTTCAGGTCGCTTTCTGCCTTTCGTGCAGATGTGGCTACCGGATGGGGAGGCAATAGCCGGCTTACTTTAGTGTTTGCGGCCAAAGCACGCCTGGGCGGCTTCGAAGGGCGACAGGCCCGCGCCGAAATAGCCCCGAAGACGCTTTATGGTCACAGGGTCGGGATGATAGTGCGGGCGGATAAATCCCGCTTCAACGGCTTCGCCGTACCAGGCACGCGTCCACTGGTCCAGGCCCTGTTCATACATAGCGATACGTATTTCGACTCGTTAAACATGATGATTTCCGAAAGCTCAATAGACGCGTTCGCCGTACATGATCGCGCGGACACTGCAGGCAATCAGTCGACGCGACGACGCCTGGTGCCGCACAACGTTGTCCGCGAATTTCTGACGTGTGACACCAGCAGCAATTGACGCAACTGCGGCAGGCGTGTTCAGCGAATCAGCTCGCTTGTCGTGACCGTACTCAAAGACTCTACGATGCCGGTCACTGCTATAGTGAGACACTGCATCCCGCGACGGGCGTGCCGAGCAGGTTGAGCAGCGCGCGGAGTCGTTGCCGGTCCTGCGCCGACAGCCCAGGGCGTGTCAGCAGGCACTCGATCTGCGATATCCAGTAGTCGCGACGGATAAGTCGTGGGCGACAAACCAGAGCGTTCAGTGCCTTCTCCAGTTGTCCAATCTCGGTCTTCACCATGTTCACGTTCATCTCCTTTCGCGATCCTCTGAAATCCGGAATGTCACACGAGCTGTCGTGGACCGCAGCAGACACCTCATTCGCAAGAGATCAGTGGCTGTTTCCATCAGCCTGCTCGACGTCGACGGCGCTCTGGCATCCGCTGGGACGCGACACACGCTACATGTGACACAACATCTGCTGCAGGTAATTTAGCCATATCACCATCAGGACGTAGGCGAGGACGAAGAGCCAATCCAGCGTGCGATCAGGCCATGTCGACATCGGCTTTCTCCTTCGATACCGGGTAGTGACTACGTGCGCTCGTTTCGCGCTTTCACACCGGCTCAGCAGCAGTCCACCGCGTCCAGCCGCCTTGTCCATCTGCACCGGTGACGCGCAAGGCGCGGGAGCCGTCGGTGAACGTCAGGCATTCAACGCGAAGACGCCGGTCTGCGTCAGTACCATGTGCGTGGACGTCGCCGCCCTCATGCCTGAAATGCAGCTTGCCTTCCTGCAAGAGGTCCAGCGATGACTGATCTCCTGGGTATGTGCGTTTACGGTCCCACCGGTTCAGGAGCGTCGCGGCAACTTCGGCGTCGAACATGTTGAACTTTCCTCAGCGGGCAGATAAGGATGTCAGCCCGAAGCATCTTGAAGTGTGTGTCATGGCCGCCTTGAAACGCGCGATCGCGCCCGGGTATCGACGCTCTGTTCGTTCGATGCGGCTGGTGCAACATCGAATCCCTTGATGGCGGTCAGACAGACGAGGCTTGGGAGCAATAGCAGCCACAGTTTTTGGGCAAACGTTTGCCTTTCCATGTCGACCCGCCGTCACGGCATGAATGAAATCAACATGTATTACGGCATCCATTCCTATATTTTGACCGGGGTAAACCCTTTGTTAGCATGCCATCCGCATGGGAGCCAGACAGTGCAATAATCTGCGCTGCACAGGTTCTGGCATGGCCTTCGGCATAGCCGGAATCCTTCAGCCGACACGACCTGTCGGCTTTTTTTCGTCAGCGTGTGGGCGAGCGCTCGTGCGAATCTACGGACCCGGAAGAGTCTTTCCATTGGAGAATTCGTTGATAGCGAGCACCGCCACTGTGGGTTGCGGACCGGTACATCGACCGGTTCGCCGAGCGAGTGGATTGCGCGCATTGCGACGGGCGCATCTTCGGGTACGCTCCCTAACCGAAGCTTCGGTCACATGCGTTCGGACGCAAGGCACACGACACTCTGGTCTTCTTCCGTTGCGTCTAGCCTCGTGCCGGACCTTCAATCAGAAAATCCCGGTTGTCCGCCATGCGTTACGCCAGAGACGCCGGGGCGATATGGAGTAGGATCTACGGCTTGCTCCAGACCTGTTTCCAACACATGAGAAAGGTACCGCGGGCGTCCCTTGAGACTGCTCCTTCGACCGGACACGCGGTGCCCACTAGTGCGGGGCCGAAGTGGGCGACCTCTCTATCCGCGTCGGCGAGTACGTCGGCGGGCACCCGGCCCCAAATCGACAAGCTGGCAAGTACGCCTGTACAGCCAACCAGGATAACGAGAGTACGTTTTAATCGGGGCGGGCGGCTGGCGATAAAATCAAATGGCATGGGAAGCCTCGTCTGGCGGGGGGCTTATGAGCGGTCTTATCGGCACCGGCCTCCGAAACCATAGATATCCGTTCAATCTTTTTTTTCGGGACGGATTGCGAGGAGAAGGGCGAATCATGGGTCGAAGCTAAAGCGGCAATCGTCCAGGCGTTTGGGTCGACTTATTCGTAGTCCACGAGTGCGTGTCCCGCCTCGACTGGCAGCTCGCTGCCAGTCCCACCAGTCTCGATGAAAGCGGGACGACTATCTATATCGGGTCGTTACGGAAACTATCCGCGTAGGCGGGTCCGAGCTCACGATGTTTTAGGCGCTTAGCACCTGTTTGAACCGTTGCACGTCAACTCGCCGATCGACTGTAAACTCCATTCGACGCTCGAGCGACGCCTTGCGCTTTTCTTCAGCGTTCGCGATGAAGTCGGACAGTTCGCGCTCCAAGGCTGAGTCTTTGGCGTCCGGCTTCCACCTCGTGGCTCCGTGCCGCCGGCGCGTGGCCCGAGCAAGGGCTAGCGCTGCCATCGCGGCCTTCGTACATTCGTATTCAACCTGACCACAAAGGTCGATTGGCTCGCCGAATTCGCGAAGCGCTTCCACATACTCCCGAGCGGCGTGCACTGTCGCCGGATACTCACGGAGCTCTGAGATAACTTTGCGGCTCAAGACATGCCAGTGAAACCTGTCCGGGTAGGCAAAGGTGGGAATGGAAACGCCTTTACTGGCTTCGCGGCTCAAATGGCCGACTGGCTCCGCTGCTGCCCAGGTGGCCTTATGCATCATTGTCCGACAGGTTCGGGCGTACCTTTCCAGCGATAACGCTAGTTCCAGTGCAGTATCGCGTCGCTGACGCTTGCGCTCCCTAGCATCCCTCGCTGAAATCCAGGCGAGCGTTATGACAGAACCGACTGCCGCTGATGTCAGCGCCAAAGTTACCGGAGTGTTCCAGTCGACTCGCTGGAGAAATTCAAGCCATTCCTGCCGCATACGATGCGCCTCAGAGAAAGAGGTGCAGAGAGTACAAGCAATCGTTTGCGCAGTAATCAGAGCAAAATTGGCGTTGTGTGTTTTCGTCACAATCGCTTCAGTACGGCGGTGAGTATCTTGACAAAATATGCTGATCCAGGGCAGCAGCCGGACCAGAACGAGGGGAGGCGCGCAAGATATTCAGGACCGGTCCGCTTCCTAAATAGACGGGGTCTGCCGGTCGTGGCCACCACCGTTTGCTCGCTCAATCGGCAAGCTTCGGCCAGAAGCTAGATGCACCGTCCTAGATCGTTCGTGATCGATTTGGAATCAGTGACAGATAATGCATAGATCGATGAGAAGAGGGTAACGCCAGATTCAAGGTGCGAGCGCCGCGCATTGAACGCCTAAACTGTTTCAACGCATGGAGACGGGGTAACTTATGACGCGATTCGCTGAAGGCGATATCGAAACGGGCCGGACATTGAGTATGGAACGCTGAGCCGACATCGGGATTCGCCATAGCTATACGCGAGGAAGGGGCGGTCGCTGGTGCCCATCGGATCGCGCGGGTTTGGAACCACCAGGAGGAGCGGCTGTGAAGAAAGAGCAACAGGTTGCGCTTGTGACGAATGCGTCGGACTTTGCAGGCCCGCCTGCCGTAGCAGCGCTGCTGGATGCGGGATTAACCCACATGCTCCACTGGACCGGCCGCGTCCTGCCGGTCAAGCGCCTTTGCAGTCTCGGCCGGACTCTTGACATCATCACCGTAGTAGATGGCGCACAGACATTCGCTCGGATGCCAGTGAGCTTCCGCGAGCTCGATTGCGACTTTTTCGCGACGAGCCTTCATGAATGGCTCGGTGCTCCTGTGGGCAACGGCATGTTGATCGTCAGGCAAAGCCGGATTGATGAAACCTGACCGTTGCTGGCACCGTTCGATCCACCTCCGCTTCGCATCGACAAATCCGACAACTGGAACCTCGGTACCTATAGTTCCGCGGTACAGGCGGGAATAGCCCCCGCAATTCGATTTCGTGAGGAGATTGGCACCGACAAGGTTCATACGCGGTTGCGGGAGTTGACCCGATACTGGACGACCATTGCGCGCGATGTCCGCGGCTTCAGGTTGCACACGCCAATGCACACGGACGATCTGGGCGCGGTCAGCCTGTTCTCCATCGATGGAATGGATGCCAGGAAAATCGAAGAGGAGCTTCGAAACACCTGGCAAGTCCACGTCAAGCGTCGGAGCGTACAAGGTCTCGACGGGATACGAGTGTCGCCGCATATCTACATGCTAAAAAACGAACTGGATGTCTTTGTCGAGGCGCTAATGCAAGTCGTCAAGCTTGGCTCGGCCTGACACCAGCCCAAAGGTCGGGATTTCCTGTTAAAACATCTCGGGTCGGCCCGGCCTGGGAGGAAAGCCGGCGAGCGCGTCGTAGCCGTGTCGCCCTCAAGGCCCGCAGTGCCAGCGCCGGTGGCTATTGGCACTGCTGCTTGGATGTCTCATGACGGAGCCGCAGCGGCCATTCGGCGCGGCAGCCCGACCGGCCGCCTCGGGTCGACCTGAGCCGGACGCCGAACGACCTCCGGTGGATCGATTATCCATTCAGCATCGGACCGGGTTCGGCCATGAAGCGACGATCATCCGGGGCTACCGAATGACCGATCTTGGCGCCATTGCGGCCGCTTTGAGCGGCTGATAATGAAACGGACGAGTGCGATGTCTCCGGCACGGCGTATTCACCGCACATAATTCCCGTGCCGATCGAACGCGCGACATCATCATGGCGACGCGTCCGATCGGCACGCGATCATCCGCATGTCTGAGCCGAACCCATTGCGCGCCCGGACAGTTGAGCCGATCTCCGATCAGCCCAGGTTGACGGGCATGTCGTCGTAACGCTTGAGCTTGTAGAACAGCACCGACACCAGCCAGCTGACGACAAAAAGGCCGATCACCGCGTAGCCGAGCAGGCCGAAATTGTCCGACGCCGCGCCGATCAGACCCCAGAAACCGCGCTTGAGGTCGAGCTTGTCCGCGATGAGCGCCAGCGCCTCGATGCCGCCGATCAGCATCGCCACCACTAGGGAAGCGAACGTGATCGTGATGTTGTAGTACAGCATGCGGACCGGCTTCATGAACGCCCAGCGTAAGCGCCTAGCATCAGCACGCCGTCGGCGGTATCGACGAGGCACATGCCAGCCGTGAACAGCGCGGGGAAGATCAGGATGGTCGCGAAAGACATGCCCTCAGCAGCCTGAGGGGCGGAAATACCGAACAGCACCACTTCCGTCGCCGTATCGAAGTCCAGGCCGAACAGAAAGCCGATCGGGTGCATGTGCCAGCTGCGCGAGACCAGGTGGAATAGCGGACGGAAAATGCGCGACAGGAAACCGCGCTTGTTGAGCAGCATATCGAGGTCTTCCTCGACGAGACGTTCGTCACGCCGTCGCTGGACGATCCGGTCACCGATACGTAGTGAAGTCAGCGCGCCAGGAGTGCACAATTTCCGTATGGGTATCGCTTTGCGAAGAAGCGGCGCTGCGGCTGCCTGCATCGGCGACCGCCGCGGTCGGTGGCGTGAGAATCCCGTGTGCGGTATGTGCGTTGCCGAATGCAGGATGTCGCGACGCCGGGTGCGTGCGGCCGCCGGCGCGCCCCGTCTGGATCTCTCGGTGAAGGTATGCGGAGCCTGCCGTAAAACCTGCACGACCATCGGAGGAGAGCAGCAATGATCGATTTCAGTGAAGCCCGGGAATGGATGGTTGTATGGCAAATCGCGGCCCGCGGCATCTGCGATTCCAACGTGCTATCCGCGATGCGTCATGTGCCGCGCGAGGAATTCGTAGCGGAGCACCTCCGTGAAAGCGCGTACGACGATAGTCCGTTGCCCATCGCGAGTCACCAAACGATCTCGCAGCCCAGCATCGTCGCGCAAATGATCGAGGCGGCCGAACTGGGTCCCCACGACCGGGTTCTCGACATCGGCACGGGCTCGGGGTACGCCGCCGCAATTGCGGCCGCAATCGTGGCGCATGTTGATTCCGTTGAACGCGATCCGGTGCTCGCCAGCACCGCTCGCAAGACGCTGGCGCGGTTGGGCATTTCAAACGTGACCGTTCATCTCGGAGACGGCACTGTCGGCTTGGGCGCCTATGCGCCGTACGATGCAATTATCGCGGGAGCCGGCGGTCCGCGTATCCCGCGGGCGTGGCGTTTGCAACTCTCGGTCGGTGGCCGGATCGTCATGCCGGTGGGACGCGAGCCTTATCATCAGCGATTGATCAAACTGGTCCGCTACAGCGAACACGATTATCACGAGCGCTCGCTCGGCGAAGTGAGCTTCGTACCGCTAGTCGGCGAAGACGGCTGGCCTGATCATTAAGTGTTCGGCCGCCCGGTTCCAATCTGGTGCTGGCCCGGCCCGAGCACTTACCGGCATCAGATGACGCCGTGCAGGCCGTACAGGGCACCGCACGATATATAGAGCCGCGACCATCGGATTGGAGTAAAGCCAAAGCGTGATTAGCGGCTATGTGTCGCTCGACGGATCTGCATTGATATCGTTTT